>JAAZBG010000011.1 GCA_012513915.1 Fibrobacter sp. | reverse complement strand
GTTCGTTTTTCCTGCGCTTCTTGGTATACTGGTAGTGGCTCATGATGATCCTCCTGATGTTTAGTGGTGAATCCATCTTACAGGATTGTCGTGAGCTTTTCTGTTTCACTTCATTCTACAACTCGCCTCAAGAGGGCAGGTTCGTATTTGTTCTTGCTTCTTGACAACTTCAATGCTATACTTGACTTAGTTGCTTATACTAATGTGCCTGCAACGCAATACACGGTTGCCAGTATGGAGGTATAACCGCGATTTCGTGTAACAGTCAGTCCATTTCCCAGAGAACAACTGGTTATTAACTATGAATTTTGATTTGTGTATACCATAATATTGGTAGCCTAACATGGTTAAAATGAAACAAGAATTATGTCGCTTGGTAAATGTTTCGGTGTCTGATAAAAATGAAACATTCCTTCAACAAATTAATTTGTATTTACTAAAGCATGAGCGTCTTGCCATCGTGGGTCTTCATGGTTCTGGAAAATCCGTTCTTGCGCACACAATAGCTGGGCTCAGACCATGTAGCAGTGGCAATATTATTTGGAACGGTATCGACAGAGAGCACATTTATTCAATTAAACATCAGCCCGGCTGTTTTTATATCAATGCCGCTTCTATGCTCGTTCCATCTTTGTCCATTGCAGATAATGTAGTTTCCTTGGGCGAACATAAGCCTGGATTATTGTATAATCAAAAAGTTGCTTGTGAGATAACGAATGAAATCTTTAATAGGCTTGATATTCAGATAAATCCTAGAACATCGATTAGCCAACTAACTATGTTTGAGGCACTTATTGTGCAAATCGCCAAAGCAATTTATAATCGCTCCGAACTAGTGATTGTTGATTCCTCACGACAACCCCTCGTAATTGAGGAACTAAGTGTACTCAAAAGAGTAATCGAGGTTTGTTCAGATCAGGCTTTCATATACATCTCAAATGCGGATGATCTCGTTTCGCAGTATTGCGATCGTGTGGTTGTGATGCAATCTGGTCGGATCTCGGGTGTTCTTTATAAAGATAACTATGATTCAGAAGAATTAACTCGATACATTACCGGCTATTATAATGAGAATAGATTTACTCAGCAGCGGGCAAAAAAGACCTTATATCCTTCCCACCCAGTGCTGGAGATTTCCAACGCAAATCGAATTTGTCCAACGATTAAACATCAGTTGGATATCACAGTAAACGTTGGTGAAATCGTTGGCATTATCAATACTTCAACATATGTTGGAGATGACTTTTTACGAGCAATAGAACACCGGAATTATCAAGGAATCATCAAAATTAACAATAAGCCTGTCGCAAACTATCGTGAAGCTGTAAAGGCAGGTCTTGGTTTGATACACATGAGCAATCCCAAGTCGCAATTATTTCGCTGTTTTGACGGGGAGGAAAATCTTACATTTCTTACTCTCAAAAGAATCAGCAATTGGGGATTTGTCGATAAACAAATTCGGAACTTCATCTTTAGTTTTTTTTACGATAAAATTTTTCGTTCTAAATTTAGTGACTCTAAAGTATGGTACCAAATTCAGATGATATTTTATAGATGGGTCTCCAATAATCCGAAGGTTTTGGTGCTCGATTTGATTCTTACAGGACTTCACCCTATCTGTCAAAAGGAGTTCATCAATATGCTGTTAGAGCAAGTAGATGAGGGAGTCGGCATTCTAATACTATCGAACAGCCTTACAGAATGTTACGACATCTGCGATCGAATTTATATACTAAATCAGGGGAGCACAACGCCACAAGTTGAAAGCAGATGTTCTGAAAGGAGAAATCTGATTTGATTAAAGTTATTATTATTGATGACGAGAGCCGAATTTGCTCACTAATCAAAATACTTGGAAAATGGGATGAAATGGGTATGACGGTTGTTGGTACAGCCGGTAATGGTGAACAGGCTCTTGAGTTGATTAGAGCTCATCAACCCCACATAATAATAACTGACATCAAAATTCCGATTATGGATGGTCTTGAAGTCATTAAACAAACAAAGTATGAGAGGATCCCGGCCCACTTCATAATAATTAGCGGTTATCAGGAGTTTGAGGATGCGCATCGAGCGCTACAATATGGAGTAGAAAATTACCTGCTCAAGCCGATTAATGAAATGAGCCTGAATGACACACTTCGTAAAATACAGACAAAAATTCTTAACGAAGCGAACGCAAAACAAATAATGAGTACTGTAAAGCACGAAGCAATCCACAATCGAAAATTAATTCAATCTCAACTCATTCAGCAGATGGTAGAGGTTCCGAATTTGTTCCCAAACTCATTTGAAGTTATCGAAAGCGTCGTTAAGTATCTGTATCATCCTGCATATTTCGGGGTTGTATTCACTATTGACTTAATGAATACCCCCAACAAGAAACTTGAAAAAGATCTGCGGAATGAAATCGTAAAAGACATGAATTGTTTTTTTTCAGATGATTTCGCTTGCTACTCAAACTGGAACATGCTTTTTTGCCTTGTTAATGCTGAAATCGACGATTATGAGCGGATTAAATCCAGCCTCGAGGAAATTCTCAATAGCCTAAATAATAAGCTTATACGTCTGTGGAGAGTTACGTGCGGCATATCTATGGGGCATAAAGCGCTTCGGAGTGATATTATGCAGGAAGCAATTGTAGCAAGCCGTTTTCGATTGACAAGTGCTTCAGGAACCCTGTTTGAATTTATTAATATCCAAAAAGAAGGGGCTGGCTTTGGTGCACAATTAATTGCAGACACTAAACACGCATTGTCTACAGCATATACTCAAGGAATTGTAATCGCGATGGATAGGGAAATTAATGGTACATGTGTTCAACATATTAATCCGAACAAGTGCTTTAAAGAACTGCTTGAACTCGGTGAGTATCTCATAGAATTGCTTACAGACAAACTGGCTGTGAATGAGCTCGAAGCTATACGCAGACGTTATGAGCATAACCTTTTCCGAGCGAGGAATGTCCAGGAACTCTTGGAAACGGCGAAACTGACATTGATTCAGGAACTAAAAAGCACGCAAACGTCGCAATCACAAGAAGCGCAAGAATACATATTTTCCATAAAGCAGCACATTGATTTAAATTTTAGTAAACCTATCGTCCTTAAGGATGTAGCAGACTTAGTTCATCTAAGCCCTGAGTACTTAAGCTCCTTGTTTAAAAAAGAAACTGGAATGAACTTTAAAGACTATCTCATTCAAGTACGAATAGATAAAGCAAAGGTGCTGCTTAAGGCGCGGCCACACCTAAGTATATCCGAAATCTGCTCAGCTGTTGGATATCCTGACCAAGCCTATTTTAGCAAAATGTTCAAAAGAGTAGTGGGTCTTTCCCCCTCTCAGTATAGAAAGGTATTTTCGTGATTTCATCTAACGAACAGTCTTATAACAAGAATCGGGATCGTGTTGTTAATTATTTATTATTGCAACATCGACCCCACTTTCTGCTCTTTATACTGGGCTTAATCGTATACGGTGTTTTTGTGGCTCTATTACGTTTTTATTCTATTGTTAGCTGGTCTCTCTTAGTAACTGCTATATTAGCGTTTGCCCTAATTATCTTGGCTTTTACCCTTTATTTTTACTATGATTTTCGCTTCTACCTACTCATTCTTAACAAACTTGAGAATTATCAGAAGACGGACAATAACGAATCGTCAGAAAACATTCTTTCAAACTTAATAGAAGAATACTCATTGGTTTATGCAAAGGAAGAGCTATCAAAGGAATACAACGAACAAATATATAACAAGCAGATGGAAATCGAGGTGTTGCAAAGTCGTATAAACCCTCACTTCCTTTATAACACGCTTGATTCCATCCGTGGCGAGGCATTACTACAAGGAGCTCATGAAATTGCTTATATGACTGAAGCACTCGCTTCTCTGTTTCGCTATGGTGTCAACATCAAAGGGAATTTTGTGACTCTTGCCGATGAAGTTGAAAATGTCGACAACTACATGAAGCTTCAAAAATTCCGCTTTGAGAATCGCTTTATTTATAAGTTGGAAATGGATGACGAGGAAGTTTTGAAATGCGTGGTTCCTAAACTCACTCTTCAGCCCCTTGTGGAAAACGCAATAACACATGGACTTGAGTCAATTAATGCAAATGGTTGTATTACTATTCGTGTCCTAAAAACGGATAGTACTCTAATTATCAATGTACTTGATAATGGCATTGGAATTGAAACTAAGAAACTGGCTGAGATACAAGCCTCAATGCATGAGGGTCTTCAAAGTCGCTATGCAGAATATGCTAAAGGCAAGAACACTGGCATCGCTCTGAACAACATAAATGACAGAATTAAAATTAGCTTTGGGACACAATATGGGCTGGATATCTACAGTGTCTTATCTGCCGGCACCAATGTTGAAGTAACACTTCCAATAATCTATAAAATGCCTCAGCAGTGATTCTGTCAGGAACGGGTCTGCTTGAAGATAGTTTACTTTGCTACCACAAAAAATCCCATCAATTGGTCGAGCGATGATATCGGCAGGCGCCGCACCTATAATAGTGTCCCCTGAATAACATCGACCTCACGCTATCAACCCGCAGCCAGCTGCAGCAAGCAAGCTTCCTGCCTCCAAAACCACAGTTTAACCTTCCCCCCTATAAGCGTAAAAAAGAACCTCAACC
>JAAZBG010000112.1 GCA_012513915.1 Fibrobacter sp. | reverse complement strand
GATAGAATCCCTGACCGCTTTAGAATTCCAGCGTATTTTATCTGGGGGATTAAGGAAGAGCCTCCTCCCGGAGAAGACGTGTATAATTTTTTATTGAAAAAAGGATGGGATGTTACCTTGAAAGTTCACAGTGGCGGGCATTTTATTCCTGATGGGTCAATTAGTGAAGTCCTTGACTGGTTTCAAAATAAATGCAGCGACTAAACGGGTAAGTGGCGACAGCTTTTGATGTTTTTTTCAAGTTGCTTATTAGTTGTCCGTAAAGAGCACTTCCAATTCCTTTTCCTGTAAAATCTTTGTGAACATAGATCGTTGTTTCGCATGAGTAATCGTATGCTTTTCGCTCCCGGAATTTAGAGTAATATGCGTAACCGACTATTGCTTTATTGTATTCATAAACGATCCAATCAGAGTTTTTCACGGTTTCCATTACTCTTCTGTTCATTTCTTCGACCGCTGGAGGAATAATTTCAAATGTAATTGTCGTATTATTGACATAATATGAGTAAATGTCCAAAATCATAGCAATATCTTCGATTTCGGCTGTTCTGATTAATTCAATAGTTGCCATTATGTCTCATTTTTCTTTGTCCTGCATAGTTCATTTTTAGCGGCTGATTCTGTGGGTAATTTCATGTGATCTTTCATTATGTTACTAAATCAATTTCGAGTAAATAATATCGGATCAGAGTCAATTCCTTGAAAATAAAAGGAGTTCTCCGATTGTACTGAGTACTTAATGCTTGTCTTTCCCCATCCGGCTTTACCAGATGATAGAGTAAACGTATCAAGGAAACCAATGCTATTTTCTTGAGTATTTAATTCCCACTCACTGTAAGACCGTATCAGATAATTTGAATCAAAACTGATATGCGACGATTGATCTATCGAATTACTGTCGAACGTTATTGACCCTTTTTTAAAAAACCATTTTGCATTTGTCGCTGTAAATTCAATTCGTTCTAAAAGAGTGTTACTTTCCCAGTTGCCTAAAAAAAATTCTTTGTTGATAGTTATTTCCGGATTGTTTACTGAACAATTTGCAAATAAAAACATCACGATCGGAATTATAATTAAACGATATCTTTTCATTGAGTCCTCTTTATCTTGATAATTTTCCTATTCCATGAACATGTTTTCAAAAAAATGATTAGATGGTGGTCAGAAAACAGTAAAATAATTATGATCTTGGAATGTGTAATGGCACCTTTTTAATGGTATCAGAAAACCCCGCCATCATTCATGCTCGTTTTATTGACAAAATCCATATGATAGAGCTTTTCCCAGTGGTTGATATTCAATGTTCCTTTTGTCAGGCGGATAGCAAGAATACAGCAATTTTCGTCCTGTTCGTTGTTTGCTTTATCGTACCATGCGGCGAATGTGGTGCGAAGTTTGTTTCTTAAGACTTCGTTCTTCGGGTCCAACACCCAGCCCAGATTTTCACCAATTCCGCTGGCGGTAAACATTTCGGTGCTTGACGAAATAGAGACTTCCGGATTTTTCGCAATTTGCAGCATTTTATTCGATTTCGCGTTAGTTGTGACATAAAAAACACCATCCTCGTAATACGCGTCCACACCACGAACAACCGGACGGGGTGATCCATCGGCTTTTGGTTCACGGGCGATCGTTGCCAGTGATATAATGTTGTCTTTGTTATTGCCAAACTTTTCGTCAAGTAGTTTGTATCCCTCTTCGTAAACTTTCATTTGTGCACCTTTGTTTTTGCGTTATGTTTCATGACAATCGTTCGATGTGTTTCAATGAGGGCTATTTATTGATTTCGTAAATTTATTTATAAATACGCTGCTTACCTATTGCAATCGACATGCGTCCTATGTGCCAGTTTGCCTGTTCAAAGCAAAAAATCAGACAGCCCACGATTTTGACCTCCTGAAAAGAAAAAATCATTCATGCTGGTATGGATGTCAATGGAGAACTGGGAAAGAAGTGGGAAGCGCGAAGGTATGGCGAAGAAGAGTTAAGGTGGCAGAATTTGAAGATGTAGTATGGAGCAAGTAGTAAGTAGAATGCATGAAATCCATTCAGAACCTCAGTAGTACTGACGAAGTGGAAAAATGAAGTGTCAAATTGAGAAATTGGAGTATCATAATGATAATTCGCATTATTCATAACTCAAGATCCGGGTGGAATCCGGGTAGTGACTGACACAGTGGTTGCGTCTCCTGAGCGTTTGTAATGGAATTGAAGCATTACCGCGGAGGGCACTGATGGTGATATTGTGTTGCAGATGTGCTACTGATTGTGTGTGATGTTGCAAAAGTGCAACAGTAGTATGCGCTCAAAATTGGTGACGCACTCTTGAAAAGTATCGGAATATGGCACTGTCTAACAGTAATTGACATAGTGCGGTGACAAAATCGTAGTTGGCATATAAATTGCATCTGGTTTTGTAACACCAGCTATTTCCTTATGTGTTAATAAAGCAAACATTGTGTCATTCATAATTATTATACAAAATTGATATACATCATCATACAATAGTATCAAAGCACCGAAAGGAATATTTCATGAACAAGACAGAGAAAAATAAAGTTACCATGTACTACGCTGTTAATGCTGTACTCTTCAACTATCAGCACATTATCGATTCGTTCCCTCTATTAGCCACTTCGGTGATATCATTCAGATATTATCTCAATGAAATAATGGAGAAGGCACAGGAAATTGCCGGTACAGTTGGTTCTACTGCTGAAAAATATAAAGCACTTGACGACATGACTGAACTGATCTGTTATATTTCCAACGCATTGAATTCTCCTGGAAAACACAACGGTAATGAAAATATTGAAGGTATTTCTAAAATGTCATTTTCGGATATCTGCCGCCTGAGGGAAAATGAACTTGTCCAGTACTGCACTGCAATCCATACATTTGCAGAAACAAGTGCTGATGAACTTGCACAGTATTCAATCACCCAAAATCAGATCTCCGCACTCGGACAATCAATAAATGGCTATCATCATTACGCAAACAGTAACGATACAGCATTCCCCGGAGATTTCGCACCACGGGAAATCCTTTCCAACCTCTTTGCTGATACCGATGATCTGCTCAGGGAAGACATTGACACAATGGTCGAATTTCTGAAAAAAAACAATATCAATTTCTATAATCAATATCACGCCGCACGAACCATTAAAAATTCCGGGGGATGCCCGAGATTGATGGTAAGTGTTACGGATTCGATCAATAGTGAAAATGATGTTGCTATGGTTGTAGCGTAGGATAGAGGCCAGAATCCCGTAGCAAGTAGCAAAACCGGCCCCTCGACTTCGCTCGGGGACCGGTTGCTACTTGACAAAAGCATGAACATGGGACGAAGTAACGCTCCCCGAGCGAAGTCGAGGGGACACTTTCCTGCTCCCCCTCTACGTGTCAGCGGAGAGGGGGTTGGGGGGTGAGGCTCTTTTTCTCACAGCATATTATACGGATCCACATCCACTACAACTCTGATTGATTTCGGTTGCTTTGTAAATGCGCTGCGTACCTGCGACAGTACTGCGGTTTGCAGTTTGGGGTTCGGGGATTTCAGGAGCATATTGAAACGTGACCAGGTGTCGATCTTTGCAATCGCTGCAGGGGTCGGACCGAGAACTAGCAGCTCTTTTACCTGCATCTTTTTTATAAAGAGTGCGATATCGTAAATCACCGACCGCGCAAGGTTTTCATCGGTACCCTCAACCAGAATTCTTGACAGTTTAGAAAATGGCGGGTATTTTAAATCCCGGCGTGATGCGATTTCATATTCGTAAAATGATTCGTAATCGTGCATTTTTGCATACTTGACTGCAATTTCGTCGGGGAAATAGGTTTGTACAATCACCTCTCCCATATTGTCAGAACGTCCTGCACGCCCTGCTACCTGAGTCAGGAGCTGGAAGGTCCGTTCCGATGCTCTGAAATCGGGGAGATGGAGGCCGGTATCGGCAGTAATCACCCCGACAACAGCAACTCCCGGAAAGTTAAGACCCTTAGAAACCATTTGTGTACCGATAAGAATATCTGCATTCCCGGATGCAAATTCATCAAGGATTTCGATATGTGAGCCCTTACGGCGTGTCGTATCCTGATCCATACGCAGAATACGCGCATGAGGAAACTGCTCTTTAATAAACTCCTCTGCCTTCTGAATGCCGGTACCCTTGTATTTGATCTGCTGCCCGTGACAGTTCGGGCACACTTCAGGTGCATGCTGCTGGAAACCGCAGAAGTGACACTTGACAGAATTATCATTCTTGTGATACCGGATGCTGACTGAGCAGTTGGGGCAGGTGCAGGTATGGCCACATTCTTTACATATCAGTACCGTCGAAAAACCGCGGCGGTTTAACAGTAAAATAACCTGACGTTCAATACTGAGTGCATAGTCAATACGGTTCGCAAGATGTCGCGAAATAATGGTCCAGTTGTTGTCATCATGCTCCTGTGTCATGTTGACAATGTGAACTTCAGGAAGCACTCCCGCTCCATATCGCTGAGAAAGCCTGATATAATGATACTTCCCGTTCTGTGCATTATAAAAACTTTCAATACCGGGCGTTGCACTTCCAAGCACCACCAGTGCTTTCTGGAAAAATCCACGCATTACTGCTACATCGCGTGCATTATACCGTGGTTCAATATCACTCTGTTTATAGCTGCCATCATGCTCCTCATCAACAATAATAAGTCCCACATTATCCATCGGGGCAAGAATCGCACTGCGTACACCGACCACCACTTTTTTTGTACCCGTGACAAGTTCCTGCAGACTGTCGCGCCGTTCACCATCAGACATATTACTGTGAATCACGGTCATGATATCACCCAGTGATGCCCTGAAGCGCGCAATGGTCTGTGGGGTCAATGAAATTTCGGGAACGAGGATCATGACACTTTTCCCAAGCTGCAGCGCATAGGAGGTAAGTGCGATATAAACATGCGTTTTACCGGAACCGGTAATACCATGCAGCAGATACGGCTTGTCAGCGCGTCCGATTGAATCTTTCATGATGTCAAATGCAGTCTGCTGTTCATCGGAGAGTTTGTGAGTGTAAGCATCAATGGGCATACTCATTTCGTCGGCAGTACGGATCACCGCACGTTCCCCTTTGACAAGAATCTGCTTTGATGCAAGGTACTTTACGGTCGACTCCTTGACATCATAGGTACTTACCGCTTCCGAGATGGTAAAATCCCGGTCATGGGGGAGCTTTTCGAGGGCATCAAGGTAGAGCTGGCGCAGTTTCGGGAGTACAATAGCTGCTTTTGTATACGTCGTGACTGTTTTCGATTCTTTGGTGATAATCCCCTTACTGACAATCGGCTTGAAGACTCTGCCCATATCACACTGGTAATAGTCAGCGATCCATTCATAGAGTTTAATCAGTGAGCTGCTCTGGTCACTCCAGGTACCGGTTTTGATATCGAGTACCGGTTTAAGCGTACTGAATTCGGAATGTGTTTTGAGCTTGAGTGCGACACCCCAGATTTTGCGGTTACGAACAGTGACAAGCACCGGTGTACCTTCATGGATATCGCTGCGAAACTGTTCCGGGATTTCATAATCGTACACGCCGGGAATCGCGACCGGGAAGGCGACACTGACGACTGATGTGCTGTCACTACTTTTATCTTGACTGTTTCTTGAACTCATGTTATTGTTTTTGAATAATTTCGGACTGTCTGATGTTTACAACGTACTATAATTTCTTATACTGTGATGTACCGCTAAAAAGATAAAAATCAAAGGTTTAAAGAATTATAGCGTTTTTAGTATCTGGAAAATACAACAAAATTGATCAGCCAGAGTTTATGGTAAATTACTTAAAAAGCAGCGCGAAGTAAACAATTTGTACAAGGAACGGGTATCATGCAGGTAAAAGTTTCAGAGTTGCATGCGGGTATGGTACTTAATGCAGATACGCCGATTCCTAATACGAAGCATGTGCTCAGTAAAGGACAGAAACTGACAAATGAGATCATTGCTGCATTTGTCAAAACAGGGCTTCAGGCAGCGGATATCACCGAGGCATCAATTCCATCGACAGTTGCACCCAAAATTACGGTTAAAATAGCGGACAATAACGAGAGCGCATTTCTATCGGTAGAACCTGCCGGAAATCCCAATGAAACACTTACCCTCGAGATGTTGATGGAACACCTGAGTAATGCAGGGGTGAAAGCTGGTGTTGACGAAAAGGTATTAAGCAATGTTGTGAGAATGTGGGGAGAGAAGAAACACCGGTATGATGTAAGCAGAGCAGCTGTCAGCAGGGAAGCGGAGCCGGGCCGTGAAGGCGGATTGCGGTTATTGGTGCGCGGGATAACAAGCGCATCAGATCTTGACATAATAAAATCAGGAAAAATGTACTGGCAGATAAAGGACGTTGCTTGTCAATATCAGAAAGTTGAACCTGATATGATCATCGCTCAGAAGAATCTTGCGATGCCTCCGGTTCCCGGTTGTGATGTACGCGGGGAGCCTATTTTTACTGATGAGGTAGTTCAGTGTCAGGTGATTATTGAGAATGGTGCAATGCTCAGTGATGATGGCAAAGAGGTGCAGTCAAAGGTTAATGGTTTTGTCTATCTGCTGGGTGATCGGATTGGCGTGGTGGAGATTGATTTTGACGGTCTTATCGAAATAATTCCATCAACGGACCGCATGGTTGCCAAAATGGAAATTCATCCGCCTGGTGAGGGCGGGAGAATGCCTGATGAACTGAAGATAAAAACGATGCTTATGAACCAGAAGATATTATTTGGTATCAGGGACGAGCTGTTAAATACTCTTGTTTTTGGTTTTGTTAATAATGAATATCCTTCGGAGCCTGTCGTTATTGCCGAGGGAATACCAGCGCAAAATGGTGAAAATGGAAGAGCTGAACTGTTGTTTAATGTGCAGTCATCACTGAAACCCAGGGAGAATCCTGACGGCAGCGTTGATTATAAAAATGTTGATATCATAAATTCAGTATCAAAAGGTGACAAGCTTGTCCGGCTGATTCCACCGACAAAAGGAATTCCGGGGCGCACTATAATCGGAGAAGCGGTAAAAGCTTCTGATGGTGCTTCGGTGAAACTGCCTGTTGGTCCTAATACCGAAATTGACAGCAAGGATCCATCATACCTTATTGCATCAATTGACGGTATGGTGAGATATACCGGATCAGTTGTTGAAGTATCGGAAGGGTATGTTGTCAAGGGTGATGTCGATTTCAATACTGGTCATATTAAGTATGAACGTTCGGTGGTTGTCACTGGTGATGTCAAGGGTGGATTTAATGTTGAATGTGGCGGGGATCTTCAGATCGGTGGCGTAATTGAAGACTCGATGATAACGGTCGGGGGTAACATCCTTTGTAAATATGGGCTGGTGGGTCAGGGAAAGGGTGTCGTTGAAGCGGCCGGTGATGTCAACCTGGGGTTTATGAAAAATCAGACACTCAAGTGCAGGAAAGATGTCAATGTCGCAAAAGAGGTATTAAACAGTAATATTTATGCGCGCAAAAGTATTCATATTCATGGTAAACCATTGAGTGTTGCAGGCGGCTATCTCGTTGCACGTGATTCAATAACACTTCACACGGTGGGAAACCACAGTGGTATCCGTACGACCCTTGAGGTTGGTGTTGATTATATGCTTGTTGAGGAGTTGAAGAAAACGGATAGTGCCCTTGATGAACTAACAGCAAACTATGCCAAACTCAACGAATCGCAGATGAAGTATACGAAAATTATCGGGCAAAAGGGAACAGCCGCCACGCAGGAGAAGGCAATGGTGGCAAAGCTTGTGGAAACGATGGCAAAATACAAGCAGCAGATTGCATCAATTGAGGAACGGAAAAAATTAATTATAAAAAAACTCTATTATTTTGATAATGCACATATTAAAATTGAGCACGCAGCACTACCGGGTACGCTTTTCAAATTCGGTGAACGTCATTTTCTTGTAAAGGACGAGGTCATCGGCCCGAAAACGGTACGATTAATTGATCACGAAATAAAGATAATCTGAGGAAACGTATGAATCCCATTTCTTTGTCTGATTTACAAATAGGAAGGTTGTCGGAAAAAGAGTATTACTCTGTTGAAGGCGAAATGCTTATCGCAAAAGGAGTAACTTTTTCACAACAGCATTTTGATGCCCTGCAGCGGAGAAACATTGACATTGTCTACACGATGGATGATGATGAGGTGGATAGTGAACTGAACAAGATCCTGAATGCTGATTTCAAGAGTTTCAGTGATCTTGAAATTGATGATACCCTTGAGCGTAACGAAGCGGATTTTTGCGGCGGTTTGAATAATCAGGAGTTATCAGGTATTCAATCAGGGAAAGACGGTCTTGAACAGCTTTTGGCAAGCAAAAAAGTCCTTGACATCGATGCATCATTACAACAGCAGAGTCGCTCTGACGTTCCTGTTGGCATAGCACTTAAAAGCAGGGCTGCAGAAAAGAAAACATCAGAACGTACCGATGAGTACAGGTTTAAAATGATCAGTTCCTATGAAGAATCGGTTGACAGAGTAAAATTTGTTCTTACAAAACTTGCTCAGGGGGAAAGTGTTTCCAATGAGAATATCCGATTCGTTGTGAACCGCTTTATTGATATTTATCTGAATGATAAAAATATGCTGCTTAATCTGGCAGCAATAAAGCCAAAAGATACGGATTATATTTTCAACCATTCACTTAATGTGTGTATATTGTCAATAAATATTGCAGCGGCAGCGGGGTACAGCGAGCAGCAGGTACTTGAAATCGGCATGGGTGCACTTCTTCACGATGTGGGAATGCTCCTTATTCCTAAAAAAGTACGCATGAAAAAAGGGCGTCTTGAGGAGGCCGAATGGTTTGACATTCAGAAACATCCCATGCTCGGACTTCATCTGCTCGAAAAAATTGACCGGCTGCCATCAGCGGTCCTCTTTATCGCCTACCAGACACATGAACGGGAGAATGGGAAGGGGTATCCAAAACAACGCAGCTCACGGCTTATCCATAATTTTGCAAAAGTTGTTGCAGTTGCAGACATTTACGAAGCGTTTTCATCCCCGAGAATTTATCGGGAGGGAAATATCCCATACAAAGCAATGGAGACGCTGATTAAAATGGCCAAACAGGGTCTTCTGTGTGGCGATTATGTAAAGGCATTACTTGAGTATTCATCACTGTTTCCCGTTGGCAGTATTGTTGAATTGAATAACGGATGTTTTGCGCGTGTTATAAATGCTAATGGTTCATCATTTGCGAAGCCGGTTGTCTATGTCTACGTTGACGCAGCCGGAAACAGGCTTCCGAAAGATCAGGCGTTTGAAGTCGATCTGTCGAAAAATACCTCCATTCAGATTGTAAAAGCGCATACATCAATGATACGTGATGATGTAATGCTGGGATTTTAAAGAAATCCTTACAATGGACGGAACTTTTGTGTGATTGCCTCCGCGACACGGATTCCGTCAGCAGCTGCAGATGTAATTCCGCCTGCATATCCGGCTCCTTCTCCTGCAACGTAAAGACCTTTCAGGCTGCTTTCAAATGATTCGCTTCGTGTCATGCGCAGTGGTGAGGAACTTCTGGTTTCCACACCGGTGAGCAGTGCGTCGGGATGTGCAAATCCGCTGATCTGACGGTTAAAGTGGGGGAGTGCTTTCTGCAGTGTGGCGATAACATACGGCGGGAGACATTCACGCAGATCCGATGGTGTGAGGCCGGGGGTATAGGTCGGTTTGACAGAACCGAACTTTACCGATTTCCTGTTGTTAAGAAAATCCTCAAGACGCTGAACCGGTGCGTAATAATTACTTCCGGCCAGTTTGAATGCTTTTGTTTCCCACAGACGCTGAAAGGTAAAGCCGCTTAACGGATGTGAGTCCGGAAAATCTGATGGCGTGATATTGACAAGAAGCGCCGCGTTTGCATTCCTGCCGCTGCGCGTGTTATAACTCATACCATTAGTGACAATACCGCCATGTTCTGATGCAGCAGCGATGACTTCGCCGCCCGGGCACATGCAGAATGTAAATGCACTGCGGTGGTTGGTATCATGAAATGCCATTTTGTAATCAGCTGCGCCGAGTCGTGGATGCCCTGCAAATGCGCCGTATTGTGCTTTGTCAATAAGCAGCTGGGGATGTTCGATTCGAACACCTATGGCAAACGGTTTCTGGGTCATGGCCATAGAGTGAACGTGCAGCATTGATGCGGTATCGCGGGCACTGTGCCCGATTGCAAACACTGCAACCTCACAATCAATCCAGTCGATGCCGTTAATCTGCAGCGCACGGAGTGTTGATCCGCTGGTACGGATATCGGTCACTTTGCTGTTAAACATGACTTTCCCCCCGAGCGCAATAATCCTGTTACGGATATTTTTAACAACATTACGCAAGAGATCGGTACCGATATGCGGTTTGTTTACAAACAGTATGTGTTCAGGTGCCCCGGCAGCAACGAATTCCTCAAGAACTTTTTTACAGCGCGGATCGTTAATGAGTGTCGTCAGTTTACCATCAGAGAATGTTCCCGCTCCGCCCTCACCGAACTGTACGTTGGATTCTGGATCAAGGATTCCGTTTTTCCAGAAGCTGTCAATGCTTTTTGTTCTCATGTCAACATCGGCACCGCGTTCAATAAGCACAGGATTATATCCATTCTGGGCAAGCAGCAGGGCTGTAAAAAGTCCTGCGGGTCCGCTGCCGACAATAAGCGGATTTCCGTTAAGCGGTGTAGTGCCGGGTGTAACTGTGGCATAAGTTTCATCAGGAGTGATAATTATCTTCTGAGTTGCACATTTACAAACAAGATTCTGTTCACCCTGCACTTTACAATCGAGTGTATAAACAAACGAGATAGCATTCTTCTTTCGTGCATCAACAGCCTGACGGCGGATAGTGAGTGTTTCAATTGATGACTCACTGATACGCAATGCGCGGGCAGCAGCTTTTTTGAGTGCATCTGGAGCATGATTGACAGGTAGTTTGATTTCGAAAAGACGGATCATCACAGTTCCTTTACAGCTGCGTAAGCAGCGACATACCCCGACGACCACGCCCATTGAAGATTGAAACCGCCGCAATCGCCTGTTATGTCAAGTATCTCACCGGCCGCATAGAGACCTTTTGTTTTTTTTGATTCAAGCGTTGCTGCATTAAATTCGGAAGTACGGATACCTCCGGCACTCACGTGGGCATCATTCCATGACAATGATCCGCATAGCGTAAAGCGCCAGGCTTTTACCGTGGACACGATGGATGAAATATCTGAAGCGCCAAGCTGGCCTGCGGGGATCCGGTGATCAGTACAACCGCTGTCAGTCAGGATTGATGAAATCAGGCGTTTGTTTACAAAACCGATAAGTGCAGTTTCAAGTGGCGTTGTATGTTTAGCGTTGAATATCTTTTGTAAATGAGCGACGAGCTGTTCTTTTTGCATATCGGAAAAAAGATCAACCTCGCAATTTACCTGCTTTTTTTGATGTAATGCTTCATTAACCGGTATACTTAACTGAATGATCGGTGGACCGCTCAGTCCGTAATCGGTAAAAAGGAGTTCACCGTGATCCTTAGCCGTTTCGTTGTTGTTGACATAAACGGTAACTGTAGCATCAACTTTTGTTCCTTTGAGATGGCGACTGAACGGGTAGTCCGTTTTTAATGGCACAAGAACCGGATAGATAGCAGTTGAGCTGTGTCCAAGATTTACAAGAAGCTCATTGCCACTGCCGTTACCACCCAAATGCGGCGCAGCTTTACTTCCACAGGTAACAATTACGGCATCAGCACAAAATGTTCCGGACTGTGTATGAAGTGTAAAACAAGATTTGCCTTTGTGTAAACCATTGACAGGTGTTTGTGTTTTGACCGATATGGCAGGATGTTCAAGTTCAAAGCGCAAAAGGTCAAGGATCGTTGATGCCTGGAACGTACGCGGGTACACTTTGCCGTCAGGTTCGATAACGGTAAGTGCACCGAGTGTATTGAAAAACGTGATGGTATCATTAACGCTGAACTGATCAAAGATTGCATTGACAAATGCCGGATGTTCACCATGGAAACGGGTCTGATCACAATTAATATTGGTGAGATTACATTGGCCGTTTCCGGTTGCCAGAAGTTTTCTACCGACGCGGTCATTGCGCTCAAACAGTATGACTTCTGCACCACTGCGTGCCGCGGTTATTGCGGCAATCATTCCCGCAGCTCCGGCCCCTACTATCGCGATCTTCTTTTTTTTCATATGCACAAAATAGTAAATAATAGGGAATGTTATCGTTTTTTTTTAAAAAGGAAACTAATGTATGACAGATGCATTCTCTATTAAAGTAGCATGCATGAAGGAAGGTGGTGTAATTGCTTTAAAAATCAGTAAATATATTCAATATGAGGTTGAGGTGGGATCATCGATTCATATAATCATCAATCATCTTATCCTCATCATATTTACCTGTTGCAGCAACTTTATTGAACGCATCAAGCAGGATTTTACCATTAGGGGATTTTTTTGAAAAAACCACATACCCCTCAGTTCCTTCACCTGGAAGAGGTATCGTTTTAATTTTGTGTGTAACACCCAACTTTTTTGCTTCATCAAGATACGAAACTGCGTTCTGATCGAATGCGGCATCAATTCTTCCAGCAAGCAGCTTTTCCAGATTTTGTCGTACCCATGTGTCACCATTGATCAGATCGAATGTAACATCGGATGGTGTATTATCAAAGAAATTGGACTTGATAGCACTGACAAGATATCCGATTTTCATCCCCCTGAGATCGTCGATGGAGCGTATGGTTGTCAGTTTGTTCGATGCCAGAAAGGTTAATGATGGTTTCATGAGATGAACGGGTTTATCTGAAAAATAAAGGAACGTTTCCCGTTCAGCATATTTACCGATTTCAAGGGTCATGTCAATTTCGCCCGATTTAAGGCCGGACATAACACGTTGATATGGAAGAATTGAGATAACAGGTGTAAAACCCATCTCCCGGATCATTGCAGTAATGTAGTCAATTGTAGGTCCTGTTGGCGGCGATGTTTTTGTTGCCTGCTGAACAAGCGGTGCATGTACGAATACACCGACTTTTGCATCGGTGGCATGAATGCATGAATAAAACAGACAAATCAATGAAAAAAAAACAAAAGTTCTTCTCACAGGTATCTCCCTGGTGTGGTGAGTGTCGCTGTGAGATGATGGGCTTACACTATTACGGTTATAGTGATCGGGACAGAATAGCGTTGCTCTGTCATTCTAAAACAGGTGTTACTACAATTATAGGGGCAAATAGTAAAAATGTAAAGATCAAAGATTTCTGTGAAGAAACGCTACGAATGTAACGATCCCCTGAATCCCGATCCTGTATGCCTTGCATTGATCACCTTTGATGTATAACGAACCTTTTCAACGGCATCATCGTCCCAGTATGGCAACTGAGTGATGAAGAACGTATCATTGTGCCAGAGTGGGTTTTCAGCGAGTCCGGGAAATCGGGAAAGGTATTTTTTGTAAAGCGGCGTTGATGGTACCGGGGAGAGGAAAACCGGTTTTACCTGTACGTCAAGTGATCCGATATACTCCATTTCATCAATAACATCCTGCGGAGTCTGATCGTGAAGACCGGCCATGATATAAATACCGATATCCGTACCACTGAAACCGCAGTTTTTTATTGACCTGATTGAATCGGCAAGGGTTTCACGCTGAATTTTGCCGCATGTGTCGTTTGTATGCTTTGACAGGCTGCTTTCAAAACCGAACCGCAGTGTGCGGAATCCCGCATTATAGAGACGCTGCATCAGCGGTTCGGTTGCGTATCGCAGGTGTAAACCGTTAGGTGTATGCAGTGTAACCTGTATATTGTTACTATTGATATAATCGAGCAGTGGATACAAAACAATTTCAGGATTGACAAGCAGCGCATCATCGCAGAACGCAAGATCATTGACATTAAGCGAGTTAACATAATAATCAAGTTCCTGACGTACCGAATCAAAAGGCCGGTTAATAAATCGTTTTTGAAGCGTTCGTGATGCACAGTAGCTGCAGGCAAGCGGGCAACCCAGGGATAGCAGCAGTGCTCCATGAGGCCGCCTGACATGTTTAAGTGCGGAAACAAACGAATCAGAGGTTGATAATGGTGCCGCAAACGGGACTTCACCGTTACTATCGGTAAACAGTACCCCGGCCGTTTGACTGTTCTCTATGTTTTTTGTAAAGTATTCGGGAATCAGCTGTGCTGCAATGCCACCAAGCAGAATCCGTATGTTCGGAAAAAACTCCCTGATAATACGGGCAGTTAAAATAATACCATCTGCCCAGTAGGTCATCATTGTACCAAGACAGATGATATCCGGGCGCGGGATGGACGCAAGATAGGTACGCAATTCATCCTGCGGACGTCCATAACACTTGTATTTTCTGTTGATTTGCTCAAATATGCCGGGTTTTTCGATTTCGATACTGTCAAATAACCCGGTTGAATATTTTCTGGCAGGGCTTGTAGTGCTTTGTTCAAGACAGTTATAATACCAGACTGTGTGATTATTACGTTCCAGGGCTGTTATCAGAAAATAGAGTCCAACAGGATGCATCCATTCATCATAGAGTTTGAAATCAATAACGTAGGGATTTATTACAAGTATGTTCGCCATGGCGCTTTTACTATTTTCTGATTATGATCATAAAAACCTAATCCGGCACAATGGTATTCCGGCATGGGCAGACACTGTGCAGTATGGATATAGATCTGTCGTGTATGTTTTGAACAATGATATACATGATAAAATAACTATTGGGGAGGGGCCCGGCACATTTTATGCGGTTCAATGGTTGGCAAAAAATAAAAATTAAAACTGATGACGGGGAGAATGTCGATGCCATCGCGCCGCTTATTGTTTCTGCGAGTCGTGCTACAGATATTCCGGCATTTTATGCTCAATGGTTTTTTGAACGTTTACAAAAAGGGTATGTGAAGTGGATAAATCCATTCAATCGTAAACCGCAGTATGTTTCATTTGAAAAAGCGAGACTTGTTGTTTTCTGGTCCAAAAATCCTCACAGGATAATCCGATACCTGCCCTTTCTTGATATACGCAAAATACACTGGATGCTTCAGTACACGCTGAATGACTATGAAAACGAGCATCTTGAGCGCAATATTCCATCACTGGCATCAAGAATTGATACCTTTAAAAAGCTGTCATCAATTGCAGGGCCAGAGCGTGTTTTATGGCGTTTTGATCCGATAATTGTCAATAAGAATATCTCTGCGGATCAGATAGTGGATAAAATTTACAAAATAGGATCTGAAATTCACAGCTATACATCACGGCTGACGATCAGTTTTCTTGTGCTGTACAAGAAGGTACTAGACTCGATGAGTCGCGCAGGCATGGAATGTGAGAGTGAATTAAGCGGTGAGACTATCAGAAAAATATGTAGCGCGTTGCAGTGTATGAGCAGGGAGTGGGGGATCAGGGTCTATTCATGTGCAACTGATCCCGATCTTGACAGATATGATATTGAACATGGTGCATGTATTGATCCGTATCTTATAGGCAGAGTATTCACTGACGATCCGGTATTGCAATTATTTTGTCGTTCAACACCGGAGCAGCCGGAACTTTTTTCACTTCCCGGATCATCGAATGTACATCCATATAAGGATCCCGGACAACGTAAAGCGTGCCGCTGCATTGCAAGCAAGGATATAGGATCCTACAATACCTGTCCTCACTTTTGCACCTATTGTTACGCAAATAACAGTGAGAAGGTCGTTCTTGCGAATTCATCACGACTGCAATTAGGATCAGATTGTCTGCTGGGGGAGGGGGAGAATACAGAATCCAGTTAGTCAGTAGCAGGAAGAAAAACATTGCAGAGACGCATGGCGACATATTTTATTTGCAATTTGTAAAAATGCAACCGCAGGGGCGAATCACTATTCGCCCGCGTTTTTTTGGCAATGTGGGCGAATAATAATTCGTTCACGTTTTTTGGTAATGTGGGCGAATAGTGATTCGTTCACGTTTTTTGGCAATGCGGGCGAATAATAATTCGTTCACGTTTTTTGGCAATGTGGGCGAATAATAATTCGTTCACGTTTTTTGGCAATGTGGGCGAATAGTGATTCGCCCCTACACATTATTCTTCTTCGTCGAAACCCTCATCTGGTATGCCGGCACCAGCGACGTCGTCATCGTCGAATACACCATCACCGGGTGCGGCAGTCCATTGTGGTGCTGCTGCTTTGGCGAGAGGACGGGGTGGTTCCTTGTCGGCATACTGAAAAGTATTGCGTTCAGGTTTGCCACGACCACCTTTAGATTCAATCAGTTCTGCAGCTTTAGTCTGGTTGGTTCTGTATGCCCGTGCAAGTGCCGTTTCTTCGTAGTGATCAATCGCGTTAACCTTTGCACCTGCATCAATGAGTTTCTCGATTGTTTTACAATGTCCATGTTCAGCAGCAAGCATCAGGGCAGTTGTTCCTCGAACTTTTCCATGTACATTAACATCTGCACCCTTTTGAACAAGTGTAGCAACGACTGAATCGTGACCTTCTTCTGCTGCGCGCATAACCGGGGTGTATCCTGTTGAATCAGCAAGATTCGCATTAGCACCATTGTCAAGAAGAAACTTGACAATGTCATTGTAACCACCCCAGGCTGCTTCGAATAGGGCAGTACGTCCTCTGGAATCGATGGCATTAATATCTGCGCCATCATTGACGATTTTTTTTACTGATGCGAGGTCGCCTTTGGAACATGCCCGGTTTAGACTCATAAAATTATCTCCTTATTTTTACAGTTACAGTATAACAGTATATATGATTGATAAATTGTCTTCATACTGCCGTTATTGCGAATTGTCATGTTGCTTTATTTAAGGATTATATACCCTTACTCTGATAATATCAATACTTCTGATTATTAAAAATAATACGCTAATAAAAATGCTCACGCTAGTGCTTAATTGCATAAATTGACGATAGTATTTCGCAACTGTGTACCTTTTACTTCTCTTTTTCGCCATAAAAACGGCTTCGCATTTTGATTGTATGCTGCTACAAATTTTTCTATTGCAGCTTGTAAGTCACTAGTACTCTTAAAGCTACCTCCTCGCAATACTTTTCTTGACATTATTCCAAACCAGATCTCTACCTGATTTAACCAACTTGCTGATGTTGGAGTGTAATGAAAATGAACATTTTTATGATTTGAAAGCCATTCATGATTTTTCTTATGTATACAGTAATTATCAAGAATAACATGCAACTCTTTGTCTGGTGAGATTTCTTTTACAAGATCATCCATAAACTCTATAAAATCTACCCTTTTCTTGTACTGCGTTGCTTTTGTATTTATTGCTCCAGTTGCAATTTCAAGTGCTGCAAACAGATTAAGTGTGCCATGACGCTTGTAGGTGCTTTTCATTCCTCTAACGATCTTTCCATTATCGGTAAGTACATATCCAGTTTGACGCTCTAATGCCTGCATACTTGGCTTTTCATCAATGCTCAATACAATAGCTTTTTCGGGTGGGTTCAAATAGAGCCCAACAATATCAGCCGCTTTAACGGCAAATTCCGGATCTGTACTAACACACCAACTTCTCTGACGATGTAGGCATATACCTTCTTTTTTTAAGACTCGCCAAACAGCATCAGGTGATGAATTAAGTTCATTTGCAATTAACAAGCCATCCCAGGTTGAACATCCATTGGGTGGTTCTTTTTCCAACAGCTTCAGAACTTTATTTCGAAAATTCTCTCCATATTTTGCTGGTTTTCCAGAGCGAGGTTTATCATATATTGCCTGTAGACCGTGCATTTCGAATCGTTTACGCAAAGCGATTACTGTATTTGGACGAACATTACACTTCGCCGCAATGTCTTTAATTAAAAAGCCATCAATGACAAAAAGTAATATTTTTGCTCTTTCGACAATTCGTACTTCTTCTTTTCTACTATTTGCTATTTCAACTAACTTTTTCTTGTCGCTATCTGAACATTCGGGAACAGGTGCTTTCCTGGACATGGGTACCTCCTTGCCCAAGAATATATAATATGTCGCTAACTTATGCAATTAAGCACTAGTATACTTCGGTAGATGACTCAAGCGCAAGCGAAATTTGAATCCAAATAACTTTTTTATGCACCAATGCATACAGTTGTCGGTGCGTATAATTGCAACTCATACCATTTTTTATACACGCCAAACGGGATACTGAATTAACGGCTGTACCTCACTACAGATATCCGGCATGCTATTGATGTAAAACTATATATTGTACTTGACTTTTTACACACAATTCAATAAATTAGTAGTAATAAGAAGAAAAGTTTTGATCTCTGTTTACAATACAATAAGGAGATGTTCTATGGCAAAGACTAAAGACAAACGCGATACAAAAACCAACAAGCCAAAGCTTACGGTAAAAGAGAAAAAAGAGAAGAAAAAAGAAAAAGAAGCATCAAAAGCATGATAGCACAAAGGCAGATCAAACGATCTGCCTTTGTGCTATCGTGTGAGTCCGCTTGAATTGGTGACTCCCAATGAATCGTAAATCTGAAGCGTGGCTTTTGATTTGTTTAGTGTATAGAAGTGTATCCCCTTAACACCATTGTCAATAAGATCTCTTACCTGTTCGGTTGCCCAATGAATACCAACTTTTTCAAAGTGTTCATCCGTTTCGGCTCTGTGAAGTGCTCTCAGAAGAGGTGCAGGATAGCGGGTTCCCAGAGCAAGGTCTGCCATACGGGTCATTCCCTTACGTGTTGCGATCGGCATTATGCCGGCAAGAATCGGGATTTTAATTCCTGCGATCTGGCAGCGTTCACAGAAATCGTAAAAATCCCTGTTGTCAAAAAACAGTTGTGTGCAGATATAATCAGCGCCTTCATCAACCTTGGCTTTCAGGTAATCAATTTCTGTTAACCGGTTGGGCGTCTCCGGATGACCTTCAGGGAAGCCGGCAACACCGATACCCATATGAGGAAAATGTTTTTTTATAAATGCGACAAGCTCGGCTGCATGTTTAAAACCGTCCGGGTGATGCACCGGTGATACGCTTCCTTTGGGAGGATCACCACGGAGTACCATTATATTTGATATGCAATTTTTATCATAATCAGAGAGAATTGCATGAATCTTCTCTTTTGATGCACCGATGCAGGTGAGGTGTGACACTACGGTGAGTTTTGTTTCGTTCTGAAGTCGCATCACCAGATCATGTGTCAATTCCTGCGTTGATCCTCCCGCACCATAAGTGACACTTACATAAGCAGGTTCCAATGGAATCAGTTCACTTATTGATGTAAACAGCAGGTTGGATGCATGCTGATCTTTCGGAGGAAAAAATTCAAAACTGAACGATATCCGGTTTTTCTTAAGAATTTCTGAGATGTGCATTGATACTCCTGATTTTTATGTTCGTACCTAACCTGCAAGAATCAGGTTTTTATTTTGATCTAAAATATATCAGGGGAGTAGAGGGAGGCAGTAGTCTGTTGGTGTAGCATGTAGCAGGTAGGGTGGATTTTTTGAAAAGACGGAGGGCCTGCATCTTTTGACCGCCAATGGGACATTGGTATACCCTCCGGCTCCCCTCTCTTTTGGGAGAGGGGGTGGGGGTGAAAATCATCGTCCGATACCAATAGTTCCGGCAATGCTGCTATTGACAAATTTTGATGGATTCAGCTTAACCGATTCTCCATAATATTCAAGAGAAATAGTTACTCTGTAAACACCAGGTGCAACCGCCATACCCTTTCTATTTGATCCATTCCAGTAAACATTTACATCATACTTTGTCGAGTAGCTAAGAAGCGCTGCATTAGGTATCGTTTTCAGAATGTCTTCAGATTCATCTATGGCAACCATATTGCCAACCAGGTCGTGAATCTTGATTCTACATCTTACATGTACATCTGTTTCTGATCTGTCCGGCATAACAATCTGGAACGACATTACTGTTCCGGCTTTATCATTACGAATCCATTGAAGTGCATTGGGTTCATGCGCTACAATCAGTTTTCCCGGTTTAACGCGGTTAAAAATCGGTTGTGATGGATTCGGGACCGATCTGACAAGTACTGGCAGATTGTTGATAATCAGAACGTTCACTTTTACGTTACCTTTAACCGGAATATTACCATTGACAATTGAGCTTGTATCCCTGATTCTTGGAATAGAATCATTGATACTCACAAAATGTTTTGATGATAAATCTGCACCATTTGTTGTTGTAAACGTAATCTGTGTACCATCACTGCTGATTCCCCTGAGATTATTGATTCCTGCAAGCAGGCTGTCAACCTTGACATAGTTACCGTTTGAATCAGTTTCCCATACGTACAGAATATTTGATGCAGTATCAGAAATACTGAGCATCTGACCATCCGATGTGCGTACAATCGGCTCGCTGAATTTAATCGTAACAACATCCTTTGTGCGGTCATCAATATTCTTGATCTCCTTGGTAACCGAGAAGATAACCGGTCCGGCTCCATCTTTTACAACAACATCCGTTGCGGCTGCAATCTGCAGCATAGTGGATTCGCCAAAGGTGATAAGCGGGAGCCAGTTGGTTTGCGGCTGCTCCGGTTTGATCTCCTTGAATGAGAACCGCCATACTGAATCAGTCAGATTTCCGGTAGGTGAGAAAATACTGTCGATAAAGAACACCGTTCCATCATCTTTACGGACAAACATACTTTCAAACAGGAATCCTTCCGGAAGTGTAATTGCTTTTGAGAATGTAACATCAATAGCATCAAGTAAACCATTACCATTGAGATCCCGCGTGAGAGCATTTTTAATAGAGACCATTGGTGCTACAACAGAAACAACAGTACTGCCATTAATCAAAGGATTGACAACTGAGGTTGCTGTCAGCGACCCGGTTGCGTTATCGATCGCACTTGATGCGCTGTAGTAGATACGGCTGACATTGTTAGGTCTGTTGATTGGCGGTAGTGCCGGATCAATGGTCCAGTTGCTGGTTACAGCGTCCTTGATCCTGTTTCCGTATTTGTCATACCCCATAGCAATTATCTCAATGTTTTCATCAAGATAGGTTAGTTTCAGCGTATCACCAATCGGCTTGCCGCCACGTTCGAGAACTATCGTAGATAATGGTCCTGGTAAAAGTACAAATGGTGTTGATGAACCTTTTAATCCACCAAGATCTACCGTTATCTGGTGAGAGCTGTCGGGTACAACATTGTAAAGTATTGTTGTCACGGTGTCAACACTGTTTACAAAACATTGCGTTTTCGCGAGATCCGCCCAGTTGGTATTGAGCTTTACTGTGTCTGTGTCATTAACAAGTACGTAAGGTTCTGGTTTCTTGGTACTACCTTTTCCAACAGCATCGGTATAGCGGACATCATTTGCTGTAAAACATGTGTCTTTCGGTAGCGGCCCATCTTCATTAAATAATCTTATCACCGTTATAATCGGCTCACCAGCAATGAGCTTTTCCGGTGGTGTCACAATCTCTATATCAATGCGGGTTGGAGGACCCATAGTGAATTCCACATCAAGAGTGTCAGGTATTGTTCTGTTGTCAGTTTCAAGATTAACAAATATTTTTCCTATGGCAACATCGGTCGGATCAATTCTCCATGTCGAGGAGATACCGGGGCTCTTGATTGCATTATTCAGGGATGGACTGTTAGTCCAGTTTCCAATATCAATATATTGCCACATGTCAGTATCAGAACGTAATCCCTGAACTCTTAGAAGTGTGTCCTGATTTGTATTCATTACAAGGTTTACAGCTGCAGTGTCAGTTCCGGTGACAATTCGTAACTGTTTAAAATAATATTCCAGCAATAGAACAACAGTACTATCTTTAAG
Source organism: Fibrobacter sp. (assembly GCA_012513915.1). Taxonomy (GTDB): domain Bacteria; phylum Fibrobacterota; class Chitinivibrionia; order Chitinivibrionales; family Chitinispirillaceae; genus JAAZBG01. Next base: position 19,774 of record JAAZBG010000112.1, on the reverse strand, counting down.
CCCGCTGATATCCTGGGCAAATACTTGAGCAGTACCATTTTTCGCCCGACGTGTGATCAGTCCATCACCGAAAGCTACTATCCCATTTTCCACGTTTACAATAGTATCATTATTTACAACACCCCAGACAGTCGATTGTGAGAATCCTGTAAAGTTCCCGTCACTATCTCTTAGAACTGCATAACCATGTGTAAATGAAACACTTTCCTGGATTATTAGTGTGTCAACAGGATTCGGATGATTAATACTTGCCATCTGGTTAGGAGTTGGTTCGATGTAAAGTCTTGCAGGTTTTCCCGGTGTTATGTAGATTTTAACTGTATCAGAGAAACTGTTTGTCGGACTCATTGTAATAGTTGCAATAACTTTTACATTCCGGTAAGCTGAGTCGGCATTGAATATGGTGTAGTTACCGGCAGTTGAATTTAATGTGCCACTGTTTATATGTCCGCCATTTTCCTCAATACGCCATGAGATGGTTGATAATTTTGATGCATTTGTTTCATATTCACCAAGCCAGATTCCATGTTGTTCAAAAATTTTAGCATAAAGAGTAAGTGTAGTATCTGCGGATACTATAATGGAATCCGGAAGGTTTGGCAATGGTATTGTACTTGGAGACGGTGCTCCTGCATTATTGTAAAGTACCAGGTGAGTTGGTTTATCTGGTATTACGATAATCGGAAGTGTGTCAGGTACTGCCTTTCCTAATGTAACATAGATTATTCCTTTGCCGGTGTCTGATGGAGTGAAATCCCATGATCTATCGAGAGGACCATTTGAAAGGTTGCCACTAAGAGCACTGAACCAGTTGGCATCAACAGCAACCCATTTATTGTCATAGGATCGTTTTCCTTCTACCTGGATAATCGTGTCCTGTCCCAGTATCATTGTAAGTGCGTCGACCACCGGATTTCCATCAATAAGTATTCTAAGTGAGTCGTATACAAAGCTATTTACTTTTGCAATAACATTGTCAGTAAATGTACTACTATCTCTGTTTGTTGCGGTAATTACAACAGTTCCAGCAGTGTCAAGTCTTAATAATTTTCCCTGGCCAATAACTGCAACATCTTCAATAGCAGAGATAAGTGTAGCAATACTACTAAACCAATCAGTACTGTTTGAAGATGAAACGAAATTACCTTCTCTGTCCCGTAATACTGCGTATACATTTTTGAGTGTATCCCGAATGTCAAAAAATACAGTATCAAGAGGATTATCATTGACGAGATAAATACCTGTAGGATTTGGCGTTTGCTCAATTACAAGATGCGATGGAGGTCCTGCTTTCACATAAAGTAAAATGCTTGAAGTCAGGTTAATACTACCCTCACTAAATCTCACTGTAAGTCTGAAATTGTTATACGCATTTTTAGGAATAAAGGAAACCTTGTGTCCGTTTCGTGTAATTAATGTGTCAACAGGTTGTCCATTACCGTTTAATCTTGAGATTTCCCATGTAATTAGATGTTTGCTGGCATCAATGTTTTCATAGGTTGAGAGCCATAAATCGTTTCTATCGAACAATTTAGCGACAAAAAAAGCTTCTTCGGATGCTGTTATTGTATCAACTACAGGAGGCATGGAGTATGGTTCCAATAGGGAAGGATCGCCTTCTTGTTTGTAAATCGTCACTTTGGCAGGTAATCCACTTTCAAAAATAGCAACAACAGCATCACCATTTGGTGTCCCTGTCCGTGTAATACCAATTGTCCCTGTACCGGGAGTTTTTGGTGTTACATTCCAGTTGTTGCTTGATGAGGGAGGGGTTCCTGTTACCGGAAGAAGTCCTGCAGAAATGCTCCACTTTACATCAATATTATCCCATCCTTTTCCATCAGAGCGTTTACCGCGGGCGTAGAGAATCTGTGACGCATCGGTTCGAACTCTTATCGTATCAATTAGCTTTATTCCATTATCGATAATGTAAATCTGGAGTGAATCGTAGGTAATATTAGTTAACGAAACCAGAATTGAGTCTTTAAGAGTTGGTGACGTACTGCTTGTAACGTATGCCATCACCTGTTTGAGACTATCAGTATTTCTCTCAATAAGCCCTTCACCCAAAAATATTCTATTTGTCGCTGATGCTTTTGCGATCAAACTGTCTTTGCTTGACCATGTGGCTACTTCTGCAAACGAAATCGGGTTATTATTCAAATCCCGTATTACAGGATAGAGCAATTGAGTGGTTTGGGTTGAATTGAATTGAATGGCAGTCAGATCTGATGGCAACCTTAGAAGGACTGTATCAGTCTGAATTGTCAGGTGATGATTTGCACCGGGTACAGTATAAATTCGTACGGAATCAGCAAAAGTCTTACCATTCTGGCTAAATCTCGCCGTGATTAACATTAGGGAATAAGCAATTTTCGGAGCATAGCTTGCTCTGTTTCCCGCGCCTGCGAGTGTTCCTGTTTGTGGAGTGATCTGATATGAGATCTCTCGCATTGTCCAGGAAATTGGTGCAAGATTATTTTCAAACGATGTTAGCCGTATTCCGTTTGGATCAAATATTCTGGCAAATAATTTTATGGTATCTCCCGCTTGCACCGTATCGGCCGTAATAGGTGGATCAGTAAACGGGATTGTCGTTGAATTATTTGGATAGAGAACTAAACGCGAAGGACCTCCAGAAGTTACAGTTACATTAATAGTCGCGGTTCTCCCTGTAAATGATGCACTGACAGTGCCATGTGCTGTATCTATTGGAGTGAAGTTCCAGGTTTGTGATCCCTGTGGAGCTGTAGTGGAAGAGCGAAGTGTGCTTGACATTGCCCAGTTCCCCGGAACAGCTTCCCACCCGAGGCCATCAGATCTTTGTCCCTGAACTATCAGCAGTGTGTCATTCGTTGCTGCAATTGTTAATGATGTAATTGGAGTTATTGTACCATTGATATTTAGTGCAATTCGTAAGGCACTATAGCTTACTTCATCAACCCGAACAGGTACGATGTCACGGTATTTCGTTCCGGTATATTGTCTGCTTTGAGCTGCTACTTCGCCCGTGCCTGCCGGCCCCTCCTTAAAGACAATCCCCTGACCACGCGTTGTATCTCCCTTTTCTACGCGATCAATTATGGTATTAAGTCCATTAGTGACACTCCAGTTAGTCAAATGTGATGCGTTAATAAAGTTTCCAAACTTGTCACGAATTATCGCATACGCTGAATTTGATGGTTGATTTGACAGAATTCTTAGCTCTGTTAGTGGATTATCGTTACGCATTGCATTACCACTTGTGGGGACGCTACCTTCAATTACCAGATGATCCGGATAACAAGCTGTTATCCAGATGCCCAGTGTATCTCTCAGATAAATACCATTTCCTGCATCGAGTGTGCCTTCAATATAAACTGAGTCCCAGGCTTCAGTTGGCCTGAAGCGAACTGTATCACCAAGAGTTGGAGAGAGTGTTGATGCCGCATGTCCACCATTGTCTATAAATCTCCATGTTGTGTTGTTTGCGAGATCCGGACGTGATGCGCCATCTTCATCGATAACAGTTGAGAAAAGGCGTATCGTATCTCCGGCGCATGGATTATCAGCTTTATCCATAGTAAGATTCAAAATGCGCGGTTTTGCTGTAATAATGTTTGTGGTGATCCTTATATGTGACTCTGTGGTGTGTCGTTCAGCAAAGAAAAAATCAAAAGCATAATCCTGCCCCTCAACCAGACCAGTGATATCATTGACATTAAATGAACCGCTATTTGCCACGTGTATACCGCCAAGGTCCATCTGAAGTCTGCTGTCAATAAATGCCCATACGTCATCATCACCGGTAAAGTTGAATGTGAGACCCGGAGTCATAGTAAATTTCCAATGAATTTTCATTGTAAACGAGTAGTTATGACTTCTGCCTTCATTTCCGAAACCTCTGCCATCAAGCGGAAAAAAACTGTCATCCCTGTACTCATATACACCAGGCGTTCCACGGACATATCTAAATGGAAGAGAATCATGTATCTCAATATTTTTAAAAGCAGTATCATAATTGACTTTTTGATTGGATCCAGTGTATCTATAGGGAGATGTATTTTCGTATATAGGGATTGTAGAGTCTTTTGTAGCAGCGGACCAGGGTTTATACCAATATTTAATATACGCATTTTTATTTATATTATTCCGGACAGTTGTTACCACAGGATTTGTATCAGGTCCTAATGTATTCTGTATCATTCCTTTTTTTACTCCGGAAAAATGAGAGGTCTCAAATTCCGGGTTTGTGCCATTTGAACGGAAATCATAATAGGTAACCTTTACCCAGAGTGTATCGGGATAAATCTGACTGTATGCTGATTTGGCACTCAGAAAAATTAAACAAATCATAATTGGTACGACTATTTTTTTCATGATAATCTTCCCCCCGGAAGAGATAGGAATGATGATTTAATCGTTAAACGCACTTACTTAATTATAATTATACACTCGGAGAGCTGTAATTTTATATAGCTATCGCGATCTATTTACAGTTGCATGTTAAGCGTGCATAACTCATTGTAAAAATTGTATGTTACAAGCTTGACTCTGCACTAATTCATTGTTTCTGATTATACAATGTGAGCATTGGTAATTTCAACGGATTGTTTTTAAAAATAAAAATCGATGGATAATAAGGGGGCGAAAACACCATCAGCGTAACATTCACAAGAAGGCTCTTGTGTCGTTTGAGTACTCCACCCTCACTCAGATCCATCCGGAGGGAAAAGCCGCGTGCAATGGTACAAAATCAGGACTGGGAGGCAGTAGTAAGTAGCAAGTAGCAAAGTAGCAAGTAGCAAAGTAGCAAGTAGCAAAGTAGCAAGTAGCAAGTAGCAAGTAGCAAGTAGCAAGTAGGTGCGTTTTTCACTGACTACTGACTACTGACTACATCAAAAAATCATCGTCCGATACCGATTATTTCCTCCATCTTGAAGTCTTTGTATTTTGATGGAACAGGTTTACCATCGGTTGTATAAAATTCAACAGCCAATTGAATTTTGTAGACTCCCGGAGCGCAGGGCATCTTTTTTGAATTTGACATGTTCCAGTAGAATTGTACCGGATAAGTGGTACTGTAACTATTCTTCACGATTGATGGAATGATATCGTCGTTCACCGCTGATGTAACAAGGTTTCCGACAAAGTCATGAATTTTTGCTTTACACCGGATCTGTACATTCTCGGATTGCTGCGGGACTGCGATTGTAAAAGTAAGCGCTACCCCTGACCGATCATTTTTAACCCAGGTAGTTGCATCCGGTTGATCGACAAGTGTAAATTTCCCGGCCTCAACACGTGTAAAAATTGGCTTTGATGGATTGGGAACCGGTACCAGTGGTGGATTGGCAACTGCCAGTATTGTGACAACTGTCTGTTTGTTTATTACAACCGGAGGATTTTTCAGATCTGCAGCATCCTTTATATATGGTGTCGTTCCCGTAATACTGAAATAATTTTTCCCTGAGATATCAACACCATTAGACGTAATAAACTGTACCTGCCTGTTATTGAGCACTTTTATACTGTTGATTCCTACAAGCATACTGTCAACTACAACAAGTTTTCCTGTCGGATCAAGCTGCCATACGGTAAATATTTTTGTCAACGTATCGGTTGCTCCAAGACGCTGATTGTCAGAAACACGCACAACATCCTCACTGAATGTGACAGTGACAATATCCCGTGTTCTGTCATCAAGGTCGACAATCTTCTTTTCTACGTACCATACCACTGGTCCGGCACCGTCTTCGGTTGATAGTACTTTTGAACCGGTTCCGGCTATAAGCAGTGAATCAATCGGATCAACCATTACAGTAAGTGTGCAATTGGTCTGAGGTGTTGTTGTAACAATTTCTTTCAGAAAAACATGCCAGATGCTATCTGCTTTATTACTGTCTGTCCTGATACTGTCTACAGTATACACCGATCCGTCAGGTCCAAAGATAGTGAAACCGGCTAACGATACATCCTTTGGCAGGATAACCGGACGGGTAAAAACAAGATCGACACCATCAAGTAATCCATTACCATTATTGTCGCGGGTAATTGCAGATTCAATTTTGTTAAGCGGCCCTGTAATGTTGATTGAAAGCTTTCCTGTAGCTGATGTATCTGTCGTCGAGTGTACAACAAGACCACCATTGATAGATTCTTTCGCTGATGTTGCATCGTAAAAGATTTGTGTTACCCGATTCGGATTTCTGATTGATGGCAGAATTGAGTCAATTTTCCAGTTGCTGGTTTCTGCACCACGCAGGTTTCCATATTTGTCAAATCCGATTGCCACAAGACGAACATCTTTCTCTTCGTAAGTAATATCAAGTTTTGTAATCGGCTTATTATCACGGTAAACAAGGATTGTATCGATTTTATTAGGCAGCAGTGTAAATGGTGCTGTTATTCCCTGCAATGATCCAAGGCTGACCGTTATTGCATGCATGCTGTCACGGGTTGTGGTTGCGTAGAATAGTTTTAAATCTATGGTGTCGACTCCGCCGTAGAAACACTGTTCCTTTGTAGCATCAGTCCAGTTTTCTGATAAAAAGAGTGTGTCAACACCAATCAGGACATACGGTTTCGGTCTGCTGTTTCCACCCTGCGGGATAACATCAGTATATTTTACATCTTTTGCATCAAAACAGTACTTTCCCGGAACGATCCCGTCAAGGTTGTGTATTTTAACAACAGCATTAATGGTTTCACCTGCAATCAGAGAATCGGCAGGTGTGACAATCTCGATAGTCACACTCACCGGTGGGCCGGGAATAAATGTTACATCAAGGGTATCCGGTATTGTCCGTGGATCTGTTGGCATTGATACCATGACTGCACCGGTTGCTGTGTCAGTAGGAGATAGTCTCCAGGTTGCTGCGGTTCCCGGTGTTTTTATTGACTTGTCAAGTGATGGCGTGTTGCTCCAGGTTCCGTTGTCAATGTATTCCCAAATAGTAGTATCGGAACGTAACCCCTGAACCCGTAACGTTGTATCCTGGTTAGTGTTGATGGTGAGCTGTTTAAGGCCGGTATCATTACCGACGACAATTCGCAATGCCCGGTAGTAGTATTCCAGTAACTTTACATAAGTAGAGTCACGCAGTGAATAGGTGTTGTCAAATGCGGAGATCCGGGCAAGACCGGTTTTTGCCTTGCGCTCAACGATACCTTCACCGACTACCGTAACACCGTTTCTGATCGTAATAATCGTATCATTATCAAGAACATTCCATGCCGTTGAGGTGGAATAGGATGCAAAGTTGTTTTTTACGTCACGCAGAATTGCATAACCGTTTGCAGTCGTAACACTGTCCTGAATTTTTATTGTGTCAACCGGATTCGGTCTGTTGGGACTTGACTGCCAGTTCGCACTTGGTTCTATAAAAAGCTTTTTTGGAGCACCTGCATTGATGTGAATCTTTACTGTATCAGATGAGGTGAGTGTAGGACTTATGGCAATTGATGCAACCACCAGAACATTCCGGTGTGCGCTGTCGGGTGTAAAAACAACACTGTGACCCGCATTCGCATTTAATGTTCCACTATTGATATGGCCGCTGTTCTCAACAATCTTCCACTGAATGGTTGCACTTTTTGATGCATCCGTTTCATACTGGCTCAGCCAGATTTTGTTGATATCAAATATTTTTGCAACAAGCGGCAGTGTTGAATCCGCCGAAACCGTCACTGAATCCGGAAGACTTACATAGGCGAACGTACCACTGGCCTTTTCTGGTCCTGTCTTATTATAAATTGACAGATAGTTTGCATCATTGGGTACAACAGTTACTGATAATGTGTCCGGAACCGCTGTACCAAGTGAAACCGTTATCAACCCTTTGCCTGTATCTGTTGGCGCATAAGGCCATTCGCGGAAAATCGGACCATTGGTAATCCTGCCGTTAACAACTGCAAGCCATGATGCATCAACGGGAACCCAGGTATTGTCGGTTGACCGCAATCCTTCAACCTGCAACAAGGTGTCCCGTCCAAGTTTAATCTGAAGATTTGTTACAGCCGGGTCGTTGTTGACAAGTATTCTCAATGCATCGAAGGTATAATCAATAATTTTTACAGCAACATTGTCGGTGAATGATGGATTGGTTTTGCTGGTTGCAGTTACTGATGCACTACCGGATGATTCCGTGCCCCGCAGTAGTTTGCCCTCACCGGCAAGTGCGTTTGCTTCTGTTGCACTGACAAGTGTTGTTCTGGTACTTGACCAGTCCGTACTTCTTGACTGCGAGACAAAGTTCTGATTCGCATCACGTAAAATTGCATATACATATTTGGTTGTATCTCTGCTGCCGAACACAACAGTGTCAATAGGTGAGTCCTTCACCAGATTTTCTCCCGTTGGCTGTGCATTGGCTTCAATAACAAGATGCGTTGCCGCACCTGCTATAACATATAAATTCACTGAACTTGTGAATGATGTTGTACCGTCTTTGAATGTCGCTGTAATCGTCAATCTGTTGAAGGCATGTGTCGGCTTAAAACTGATTATATGCCCCGAGTTACCCGAGAGTGTGTCAAGGGGTGCACCGGGACCGTTTCTATTGGTAATTGCCCATGAAATAAGTGGTTTGCTAACAGCTGCATTTTCATATCGTGAAAGCCAGTAACCATTTCTGTCAAAAATTTTTGCAACAAAATTGTAGGATGTTCCTGCTACGATTGTGTCAATAACTGGTGGAATCGACCATGCGTCAGCTGCTGTCGGGGTACCTTCTTTTTTGTAAAGAGCCATTGTTTTTGGCTGACCCGGTGTAAATATTGCAACAACAGAATCACCCGTTGCACCTGCGCGGTTTACAAATATTTTTCCTGTTGCGACATTTGTCGGAATCACTGACCAGGTAATAGAATTCTGGGGTGGAGACCCTGTAACCGGAAGTCCTGCAGATGTTGACCAGTCTGACGGTATATCGTCCCATCCGCGCCCGTCGGAACGGCGTCCCTCTACCCGGAGCGTCTGTGATGCATCGGTAGCAATTGTTATTGTGTCAATATATTTTTTACCATTGTCAACAATATAAATCCGAAGAGAGTCGTAGGTGATTGTGGTTATGTTAACCTCAATGGTATCATGCAGAGTAGTTGATCCGCTGGTGTAGGTCGTGATAGCCTTTGTCGTTTTTGTACTGTCCGTTTTTCGTGTGATTAACCCTTCACCTTTAGCGATAACCGTTGTTGCACCAGCTTTTACAATGGTCGTATCAAGGCTTCTCCATGATGCATTGGTTGCAAAGCTGATTATATTTTCGTACCTGTCCCGGACTACCGGATAAACCTTTTTATCTGTATCAGCAGCTTCAAAACGGAGCAGCTTCTGATCAATCTGTGTTGATGTATCTCTGTAATTCAATGTGTCAAAGGTTTGAATGGTCAAATGATGAGCCCTGCCGGCCGTTGTGTATAAACGGATTGTATCCTTCATGACAAGACCATCATCGTTATTGAATGTTGCGATGATATAAACAGTATTATATGCCCGTGTCGGACGGAAGTAGGTCATGTTTCCGGTAGTTCTGCTCAGTGTGCCTGTCGGTCTGACTGTACCGGTCACCAGCTCCTGCATTTCCCAGGTGACCGGAGCTGTGGGCGAATCAAATTCAGGCATCCGTAAGCCGTTCTGATCAAAAATCCTTGAAAAGATCGGAATGCTGTCACCTGCTGCAACCGTGTCTGCAGTTAAATTCGGATTTACAAATGGAGCGTTGTCCGGTGTTGTTGCTGATGGGTACAGTTTCAAACCTGCCGGTTTAGCGCTGATGATGTTAGTGGTAATCCGGATGTTTGAACCGGTAGTATGTCGCTCTGCAAAAAAGAAATCGAGATCATACTGTTGACCAACAGTTAATCCGCTGGAATTAAGATTGAATGAACCACTTTCGGGACCATGCCGCCCACCCAGATCCATCACAAGATTGTTGTTGATAAAAGCCCATACGTCATCATCACCCCTGAAATCAAAGGTGAGATTGTTTCTCATCTCAAACTTCCAATGCAATTCCATTGTAAATGAATAGTTATGTGACTTGCCTTCATTACCGAAACCTCTATTGTCAAGAGGAAAGAAATTGGTAGAGTCATATACATAAACGCCATTACCAAGTTGTGGACTATGTATAAATGGCAATGAATCATTTATCACAACATTTACAAACGCCTGATCTGTAGTTGCTGCAACAGGACCCAGATATGCACCATACCTCTCATCACCATTATCAACATAACTTGGTACAGTGAAATCACCCTCTGCCCTTGATGAATCATTGGTGAAAGCATCCTTCCAGGGTCTGAACCAGTATTTTAAATATGCACTTCTGTTAATGCTGTCAGTAATTGTTGTTGATACAGGTTTTCTCTCTGCGTCCAGAGTCTTTTGCACCATCCCGGTACGTCTGCCGTTATAAATGTTTTGTTCAAATTCAGGGTTTGAACCGTTCGAACGAAAATCGTAAAACGTAACCGGTACCCAGAGAGTATCGGGAAACCCAGTTTGCGAAAAAGAATTGTTAACGCAAAGTATCATTACCGCAAGAGTGGCAAGCACAACTCTTTTCATAGTTGCTCCTTATAACGTGCATGTATGTTAATAATATTTAACACTTTTTAGCAATATAAATGAAAAAATTGGCCTTGGGTATTGCTTTCTTTGTTATATAGTATTCACGCTTACAGATATTCTTTTGCCATCATATCTATCTGGTTAAAAATCAATTTGATATACTGGAATACAGGAAAATCGCTTTCAGTGTTGCGACAGCTGAAAAATATGGGTATGTATACATCTACTGGTGGTCATGAAGCGGGTAACAAACAATCACTGGTATTTGGACAGGACGAATATTCATAACACATTGCATGGCTGCCGGAATTTTTGCCCGGGGCAGAGATGGTTTGGGTCTACACAGGATACTATGAATCAGGTTTTATTTCAGAAAATCTCCGGTACTCATTCCCTCAAACATTATGTTGTCTAACCATAAGTCAGTATCTCTGTTAGCGAGAAAATTAATATTGCTTACCGCGATATTGCCATCACTCCATTGGACTGTCAGTTCTGACGTTGATGTAATTGCGGCAGGAATATCTGATGGCGTTATTGAGTACTTTTTCCATTGTGATGACAGCTCAACCGGAATTTCATAAATTGTAAATACCGTTAACGTACCGACTGGTTTGCATGTGAACTGAACAAGTATGGTACCGCTTCCTTTGGCCATAAAGGAAAATGCGGTCATCTTTGATAAATCAAACCATGATTTGCTGGTATTGGCATCCTTTGATCCACTGATATCACACCCGATAAGCGCATACGGTGCAGCTGAGAGGCTGTCTATTTGAAATATGCAATGAAGACTGCTGCCGTCATAGCTGTCTGATGATGTGTCCATCGCTGCGACAAGACCGGGTTGTTCTGTTGGAAGAATTTGAGTGTTGCCACGATTTGCCTGATCGACAAATGCGAACCAGCTCCCGCCGCCAAGCAGTGGAGAGAGACAGTTAAAACCATCTCTGGTACTGAAATCATCAAACATCGTTGCAGTAGTTGCATAAGTCCGTAATGTATCACCTGAAATTTTCTTATCAACAAAAACATCCTGTGATCCGGTCTGATTTGAAGGAATAATTCTGAACAGCTGTTCACCTGCAGGTAACCGTATTGTAAAGAAACCATCATTGTTGACCTTAATTTTCTTATCCAGACCGAGAACAAGCAGATTACCACCGGTCAATGGTGTTTCGTCACTGTAAATTTTCCCTGTGTATGGTATCATTGTATCAAGAATACAGTTGCCGATATTAAGCGCAGTGTCCTTGTCTGATATGTAGACCCGTTTCATTGCTACAAGAGAATCTCTGGTATAAAGCTCTACAAGATGGTATCCGGGTGTGATATGTTCAAGTGAAAACGTTCCATTGTTAGTGCTGACTGTTTTGTTGTGATTTTGCGGTGCAACCGAATAGGGAACATAGTCCTGTTTGCGGACAATGACAGAAACATTGTCTGCATTCCGGTTATCGGCATATTGTACTGAACCGAAAATTTTTGCCTCACCGATATCGGTACCGGTGCCATTGTTTACTACAGGAGAATTCCCGCAGTAGGACAGTATAAGGATAAACAGGGAAACAGCAAATTTTATATATATCATACATCCTTCTTTTTAACTTTGGCCCGCGGGACCATCTGTATTCCCACCCTGCACACCATATCCGGATCTGTATCCTCACGTGCGAGAGCGATAAGTCGTTTACGGAACTCCTGTGTTTCAATGCGCATCTTCTCAAACGTCGGCATTGACACACTCATTATGACTGATGAAATACTGCGGTCATCAAGAGTGCAGTTGTCAAAAGCCTCGATGTCAAGCGCAAGATTTTTTTTATGAAACTGGCTTAAAATAGTAGAATTCACACTCGGGGGAGTAGAAAGTATCGGTTCGGAGACAACAAAACCATTCCCATCATCCCGGGGTTTGATAAAACCATTTCGCTGGAGATACTCAATTGCACTTTGAACCTGATCACCTTTAATTGGCGGTATAAGCATTCTTCCAAGTGCGTTATAATCAACCTTGCCGACGAGACCGATCAGGTCACGCAGAACCGGGTAATACCATTTTTCAAAATACCGTAATTTTTTGTCATCAAGCGAGTGCGTTGCTTTTTCGGAACGGATCCTTAAAAGCTCTTTCAGCAATACTTCTTTATTGTCAACATTCTTTTCGTTTCCGAATTTAACAAGTGTTGTAAAGTATGCTGATTCCGCAGTACTCAGATGTAACGCTTTACAAAAGTTTACAATGTACTTTGGCGATAGTTTGCGTTCGCTGCGAAGTACGCGAAGCAGGTATGTTGAGCCCGGAATATCTGCATCCGCGAGAAACTTTCTGTGTGAATATGTTATATCAGTCTCTTTGAGATAAGAAAATGTGTCATTGAGATATTCACGATAATCAAAGTAATCATACAGGTGCGGCTTACTCAATTCTTACTCCATGTACTTAAAGATTCAGGTACAGGCTGAGCAGTAACTACTCATCAAACGTAACCTCAATCATACTCTCAATCTCATATAACCTGTACCAAATATACAAATAGTAGACAGATAAACCAACAATTCAATGAAACCGGTACCGGCAGCAAAAGCATAATGTACGGGGGGGGACTGTATGCTGTTTCCAGATACTCCCGATTAAATGGGATACCTGAACTCAGAAATTTTACGTTTCGCTACCGGTACCGGTTTTAAAAAACTATTCGGATATCTGCCTTTCCTTTATTTTAAAAATATACATAATCTAAATATAATGGCAACATATTTAGTGATAATCTAACATAGATCGTTCAGGAAAAATGGTATAGTATCCTTTATAATATATGATTTATTGGATCGTTTGGTTAAAAAATCAAAATATTGTAAAAAAATTAACTAAAACACTGTTTTTGCTACTATATTTTATGGCAACACATTTTATAGATTTGAACTTTGGTGTTGTACATATTTATTACGTTGTATATATCATTATTGTAAGGAGTGATTATGCTGTCTGATTGGTCAAAACGATTAGTAGTTGCTGCAACTGTGTTAACGGCTGTGGTTTCAGGTTTCGCAGCTGAATTACCGGGATTCAGGGTTGCCGGACGTTTTTTGTATGATAAATGCGGTGAAAAAGTAATTCTGCGTGGAATTAATAAAATGACTGTCTGGACTGATATTGACGGGGCAAGTTTTCCGGAAATTGCGAAAACCGGTGCAAACAGTGTCCGCATTGTATGGGTAACAACCGGTGATATCGAAAAATTCGACAGTGCTATCAGCAAATGCCGTCAGAATAACATGATCCCTATGGTAGAGCTTCATGATGCAACCGGGGAGTGGTCAAAGCTTTCGATGTGTGTAGACTGGTGGATCAAGCCGGAAGTTGTCAGTGTGATTCAGAAACATGAGGAGTATCTGCTGATAAATATCGCCAACGAGTGCGGTGAGACTGTTTCTGAAGCTGATTTCAAAGCGGGATATACAGATGCAATTACAAAAATGAGGACAGCTGGTATTCACGTACCGCTTATCATTGATGCCGCAAAATACGGACAGGATATCAATATTCTTCAGGCAACAGGACCGGATCTGATCACTGCAGATCCTGATCATAATATTCTTTTATCAGTACATATGTGGTGGCCGGTTGAGTGGGGGTATAGTGATCAGGTGATTACTGATGAAATCAATCAATCGGTAAAGATGAACCTTCCTTTGATCGTAGGAGAATTTGCACATAGCGGTGTTGGATGCGAAACGACAATTAATTACAAGCATATTCTAAGTGAGTGTCAGAAAAACGAAATCGGCTGGCTCGCGTGGGAGTGGGGGCCGGGTAACAGCGACTGTACCGAAATGGATATGACCACCGATAGTAAATTCGAGACTCTGAGAAACTGGGGGCTTGAAGTCGCTGTGACAGATGAGAATAGTATCAAAAATACATCAGTTATTCCTCAATTCATGCAGACTGGTATCTGTGAAGGCAGTCAGGTAAAACGGTTCAGCGTTTCAGTTGTGGCTAAAGGACGCGGAAGTGTCACGATTTCTCCTAATAAGTCAATGGTTGATTCAGGACAGGTGCTGACTATAACTCCGGTAGCGGATGCCAATAACGAGTTTGTCAGTTGGAGCGGAAGCAGTGAGGGAACACAGAACCCGCTCACAATCACCGTTGAATCAGATCTTACCATTGCTGCCAACTTTACGGATAATGGCCCGGCAGTCGGTGCAGAACTTGCAACAAATGGCGATTTCTCCGACGGTCTTACAGGATGGGAATTCGCGGCATTTACACCTGCAGTTGGAACCGCCGTAGTCGAGGATGACGTCTTTATTGCAACCATGACCACGAAAGGTACTGAAGGGTGGTATGGACAGTTTAAAACGGTAACACTTGACATTTCAAAAGGAAAATCATACGTTGTATCGTTCAAAGCAAAGGCCGATGAACCTTTTAATCTGTCAACCAATATCGGTTTGAATGCAGATCCCTGGACAACCTATTCAGGGTATCAGAAATTTGATCTTACGACAGAGATGAAAACGTATACCTACGAGTTTACAATGGGAGAAGCTGATGATCGTAAAGCACGCATGGTGTTCGATCTTGGTTTACTTTCAGGTAAGATCTATTTTGATGATATCAGCGTTAAACCGATTGATAACGGCAGCCCTGTTAAGCGGATGGCTTCAGCTCAGGCCTTAAAAACAATGAATGTACGATCGGTGGGTAATAATGCAATTGCAGTTACATTACCACGGGCGGTGTTTGGTACATTTGAGCTGATTTCTGTTTCAGGCAGATCAATTGCTCGTCTTAATCCGAAGATGTATTCAGCTGGAACACATATGCTTACTATCAAAGCTGCTAATATATCGAATGGATTGTGTATAGTACGTTTTACATCTGATAATATGCATACTGTTTCACAGCCTCTCTCTGTGATCAGGTAGCATATCAGAGAATTGATAATTGACAGATTACTCTTCCCGGTGTACTTTTTTCCGGGAAGTCTTTTTTTTATCATCAGAGGTGGTTTCAATGAAAATGCGTTTGATATGTTTGATCACCATGGTAATGTGCAGCGTGATTGTGCATGATGTCAATGCAGCACCTGCAAATACAATAAAATACAATGGAAAAGATTACTACATAAATGGTATGAATGTACCCTGGAATGCATTTGGCTCTGATGCCGGAACCCATTATCAGTGGGGGGCATTGTATGATTCCACCTTCTTTCATACATTATTTCAGCAGTGTAAGGAGTATGGTGTCAACTGTGTCCGGTTATGGATACACTGTGATGGCCGTACATCACCGGAATTCGATGATGACGGCGCGGTCAGCGGACTGGATACCAATTTTCTCTCAAATCTTGAAGATATATTCCGGATTGGGGAAGAAAATAATGTTATGGTGATGCCGTGTTTATGGTCGTTTGATATGACAAAGGATTTTACCGGATCTGCAGGAAAATACGGGGGGCTTCATGCGGATCTTATAAAAGATTCGCTCAAAACAGTCTCATATATCAATAATGCACTTGTTCCTATGGTAAAGCGATTTGCGAATACCTGCAATCTGTTTGCCTGGGAAATTATCAATGAACCGGAGTGGAGTATCAGTGGTCCCGGGACAACGGTACAGCTGGTAAGTAAAAAAGAAATGGTACGTTTTTGCGGCATGATTGCAGAAGCAATTCACGCGAATTCATCAAAAATGGTCACTGTCGGATCAGCTTGTCTAAAGTGGAATTCAACAAAGATTGGTCCCGCAGAAGCACACTACTGGAGCGATTCATCATTTGCGGATGCTTATAATAAACCCGGTTCTAACCTCGATTTTTATCAAATACACTATTATGACTGGATGTTTAATGCTGAATGGGGCTATGATCCGTTTCAGATAACAAAAACGCCAGCGTACTGGAATCTTGACAAGCCAGCACTTATTGGAGAAAACCCCGGCGTTGAAGGAAAATACACCCTGAAGCAGATGATCGATAATGCCTACGAAAACGGTTATGCCGGTATAATGCCCTGGTCGTATGACAGTGTTGACAATTTCGGAAGCTGGAACATGTGTAAAAATGAGCTGAAAGCATTTCATGACAAGCATGCATCACTGATAGATTTTTCCTGTGGCGGGACTGATATCATAAAGCAGCAGCACAATAAACAGAATGATGCTGCAAATGTAAAAAAACGTTTAAGTATCAGCAGCACCGGCAATGGCTCAGCAATAGTCCAAAATCCAGATAGAGAAGGTATCCTGAGTGTATATACCATAGCTGGCAGACAAGTTATACGTCAGATTGTCAGAGAGGGAAAAACAATAATTAGCGGTTTGCAACGGGGAACATATCAGGTACTATTAAAAAACAATGAATCCTGTCTAACATCAACGCTTATTATCCAGTAGTAAACGTAATCTTATGCAGTTGTAGCATTGTTTTCACCGGCAACTCCGAAAACAATGCTACATAAAGAATTATTCTTCCTTCTTCTTGGCTACTTGCTACTTGCTACTTGCTACCATTCCCCCTCAATCTCAATCTTTCCCCTTGCCTTCCCGTTTACCCGTAAAATATCTTACTAAAAGCGTTCACAAAAATTGCATTTTGCGAGAATTTCCGTATTTGTCTCAAAATGGTTTTTATCAGGGTAATTATCCGGAATCTGTCAAAATGTCTGTTTAAGTAGTATCGTTTGAATTTTTAGGTACATTACTTTTTTATCTTAGCACTTTCGTCACTCGTTACGTGTCACATGTCACTTCTGATCTGTCACTCGTTACGCGTCACTCGTCACTTCTTCAGGGAGGTTAAATGGGAAAACCGGCTGCCCGATTAGGCGATATGACAGCTCATGGTGGATCTATTGTTTCTGGCTTTCCAACAGTACTGATCGGCGGAATGCCCGCGGCCCGGCTTGGTGATATGCATGTCTGTCCGATGTTTACGGGGTATGTACCTCATGTTGGCGGACCGATCTCAATAGGAAGTACTGGTGTTCTTATTGGGAATATGCCGGCGGCGCGGATGGGTGATATGTCAGTTTGTGTAGGACCGCCATCAAGTATTATCATGGGGTGCCCAACGGTGCTTATCGGAGAAGTTAGTGGTGGTGGCGGTGGCGGCGGCGCTGGAGCAGGGGCCGGCGGCGGCGGGGGAGGCAGTGTGAGTGCTGTGATGGCAGCGATGGTGAGTGCTCAACTGGCAAAAATTGAGGCTGCTGAAGAAGAGGACGGGCACAATCTGCATGTCGATTTTGTTGATAAAGCAGGGTTAAAAGCCGGCGGATTTGAATATACACTAACTTCACCTTAAAACGGGTTCATTAAAATGGGAACAACAACCGGACAATCTACTGGCAATATAAAGAAGAATAATGTAAAAAGCGGAACTCATACTGTAACCATTAAAAAGTTAATTTCAGTTACGTTTAATAAAACCAGTTTTGATATAGCAGATAAAATATCATTTACAATTAAGAGCGCTGGAATGACTGGCGTTCCACTGTCAATTCAATTGATGGAAAAGGATTTGAATTGTAGCGGCTATCGGGTTGATTCGATGGATACTACAATATCGTCAGATTCTATGACTATCGATTGGCAGTTTTCGATTGACAAAGTAAAAAAAATGAGAACCTATGTGCGTCCGAAAATGCCACGATACTATCTGAGTGTGTATAAAAAGAATGATTCTGTTTCCGGTATTTTAAAATCAAACGAGATTGATATTACCACAAAGCTTAGAATTTCTATAGAGAACGAAAATGGTGGTGCAGTTAAAGGTCAAAAGTTTACGATAAAATTATCTAACGGGATACTTATTACTGATGTGACTAATCAGGCTGGAATATTTGAGAAGAAAAATGTTTTTTTAGGTGAACATACAATTACTTTTGCATCAAATCCATTAATTTCTAAGGGCAAACCAGAAGTTCTGGAATCGCCGATAAAGGGTAAAACCTTTATCCTTGACATGTTTGAAAAAAATAGATTTTTCTCCGGAAACTGCATTGTTAAATGTCTTCATCAAGTTGACAATAGATACAGATGGGTATTGGATCCATCCGAATTCTGCATTGTTGAAAGTAAGAACGTGGGTAAAGCTCAACCCGATAAAGTGTCAATTTATTATAATAAAGATTATAAGTTAACATGCAATAATACAGATATTGCTAAAGCACGGGAATCAATTTTCAACCGGTATGATCAGATATGTTCTCATTCTGTTACAGGAGCTTCGCTTCCTGTTTTTGATAAACGATACTGGAAATGGCTGAATACCGAGGTTACGTATGAGATAAAAGGCGGTCCAAAACCGCTTGTACTTAAAGCTTATCCATCTAATGAATATGCTTTAAGTATTTGTTTCCCTACACCTTCAATATTTGAATCCGGTGCAAAATATGGTGAGAAGGTTGTTGAAAATTTAGAAGATAAAAAAATTAAACCTCTTGTTCCAAAAATATTTAAATTTCAACCGAATCAACCCGATCAGGGAAAATGGAGCGTTCTGGAGCATCCACTTGCAATTATGTCAACTGACAGGCCTGTAGCATTTTCGATTAATGGTCAGGAGATATCATTAAGTTTTTTAGATGCGATAGGGTCCATTCTGACTATTTACAAAAAAGTTAATAGCATTGTTGATATGATCAAACAAAATATACCTGAAGCAGGATTTTATTACAAATTTGATAATAAATTTTTTGAAGGGAAATTGGGTCTTGCCTGGAGCTGGAAAGAATACAAAGATCATCGTGCATTTGTTGGTGTTGCAGCATCAATTGAATTAACATTAGTTTCAATAACAATGGAGCTTGGGATTGGGTTCAGTATATGCAATGTCGCCGGTCAATTATATGGAAGTCTTGCTGGTAATATTAATATTTCTGCATCACTGGAGAGAATTTCACCCGATAATGTAATAGATCTGGTTATTCCATTTGCTGCAAATATTGGTTTGACATTTGGTGCACGTGTGAAAGCAGGAACTCTTATTCGCGCAGATGCACTTGTCACATCAGGATTAAACTTTACTGCAGGGAAATTTAAATGTAATAGTAGTGATGGTTTAGGATTTGAAATGAATCTTAAATGGACTGGGATAAAGGCTAAAGTAGCCGTATCTGCCGGGTTTGGAAAATCGGGAGGTAATAAATTACCAACAGGTCAACAGGCTGAAGCATTTAATTCCGGTAAAGAATGGGTTTGGGCGG
>JAAZBG010000111.1 GCA_012513915.1 Fibrobacter sp. | reverse complement strand
TTGTTCCTGAGATTGATGATAAATACATTCGTGAAGTTTTTATATATTCCTACAGAGTAATCTACCAACTGCAGTCTGACAACATATCTATTCTTGCAATTGTTCATGGACACCGAAATATCAACATTAATGATATTCCTATTCTTTAACAAAAAATTTAGTTCACACAAGTACCCCAAAATGTGTAACTTAAAATATTAATAAATTTCTGTGTGCTCTGAACTTCAGTTCAAGGGTTCCTGAGCGTGCCTGTAAGAATGGTGAACAGATACTAAGACTGAATCCCTGCACTGAAGTGCAGGCCACACACTATATCTTTGGTTTCTCACCATTCTCAAGTTGAGACTTACATAATACGGACATTAATGAGTTTTAATCTGTGTGCCCTGAAGTTGGCTTCGCCGCTGCTGCGCGGTCAGTTCAAGGGTTCCTGAGCTGCTTAACTTATGTATTTGCAAAAAGTAAACATACTGTTCTATGCGGTACTTGAACATTACATTTGCCAAGGTTTCTTCCGAAGATTTGAGAGAATTATACAGACAATTTACAAACCACCTTGGGTCGTTTTCAACGTGTAAGCGGGCGGATTAGTTCTTGATTGTCCCACCAGAAATCAGGCCAATTTTTTAATTCATGGATGTACATGTTATTCTCCGCACATTTTGCGTTAAATATACCATTTATTCTCCGCAGGCGGAAATGGAGAATTTAAAAATTCGTACGGGTGTCCCAAATAGTTGTAACTTAATAATTTAGTGACATATACCATCTTGCTTCTTATTCTATTCCTGTCTTAAAATAGGATCATCACTGAATTTTAATCTGGTATTACGGCAAAGAGACATAAAAATCAAACTCACAACTACTTCAATCCACCGGCAGTTTTTCACTTCTCATCTTCAGCCAAAGGTTTCTTTTTCGACGGTGGATTACCTTCCATTGCTCAACCAGATGAGAATATGCCTGAGGATTCAGATCCAACAATACTTTTATCCATGCTACGGGATGCTGATAATCGCTGCCCGATGCAGACGGATCGGGAATGATACACGATAAATGTTTTTTCCAAATGTCAAGGATCTTTTCTACAGTCTCCGCACAACACAATCTTCCGACAAGACATTTCCGTGACGTATCAAGATCCGTTCTGCTATTTAAATTTTCAAACGCAGTTGTAAACAAACCACGATAACCGTTCCGGTGGGTGTCGGTACTGAGATCGACAGTAAGAATTGCGAGTTCCTTCCAATGTTTTATAAATGTATCTTTACTTCCTGACAATCCACTGAGCCACCCGTCCAGTTGTTCACGGAAACGGGCTGCTCCATTATCACTCTCCACTTGTGCTTCAATTGCCCAGTGAATCCATGTTTCTGTATCGGTTCTTATAACGTGATACCAGTTAAAGCTTTTCACGGCAATTTCATCCTGCCATTGTCTGAAAAGTCTATCAAGTACGTGTGTTGAATATTCCTTGCGCAAGGATGTGTATGTACTGGTGGCTGCATCAATATCACCGGGATAATGTACCAGTGTCCCCTGTAAACGTGATGCAACCGATCGTTCACGATTGCCCAATTTTTCACTCACATCACCCCAGATTTGAAGAAGTCTGGATAAATCATTTTCTGTAGTAGTTTCAGAATAATGGTATCTGTTTGAAATGAGAAGTGACGTTTCAGGAAACCAATCGCTTTCAGAATAATGGCGAAGGTGTGATGCAAACGTTTTAAAAAGAAGCGAATCTGCTCTATTCCAATCCTTACTGGTAATTGCGTTTTCGACCAGAGGTAATCCCAGGTGCCAGTTTTCTCCAAGATCGCGTATACATTGAGCATAGTACGCCTCTTTATCATATCGCTGTTTGAATTCGAGCATTATTGTATTCCAGGGCGAATAGACATTTTCCTGTTCTTTCTGAAACAGACCTCCTGCCATTAATTCATAGATTTCTCTGCAAACCGCAGCATCCATTTCTATTATGTACCTTGCAACTGAATTGCGGTCTACATTAACAAGAGTATATAAAGACTCGATTTCCCCGATTTTTGCCAGGAATACCGAACCGGGGCTATCGTGATCCTTATACCCGATCCAGATCCATTGTAAGATACATCGTGTTGTGTGATACCCGAGCGTACACCCATCACCTTCACATACACCCATCCATTCAGGGTAAGATTTAATAGAATCTTCGATCTCTGCGAGTGCATCGGTAAAAAGTGCCGGATCATTAATGAGATCGTATACGCGATCGATTTTAGGTGCCATCTCCGTTGCAATGTTCTCAAGATCTGAGGTCAGCGCCGATCCGTCGAAATATGCTGGTTCCCAGTGATGTTCCTGCATTGCATACGTTCCATTTTCATCACCCACTTCTGCAACAGCAGCAGCCCACCGTTGCCATAAACTATTCCACTCCTTAACCAACTTGTTATCAGAGACCACCGCTATATCTATGTCACACTCCTCGTTTCCGGATAGATCCGATTTCATGACCACATTCCTGACCGTGCTTACTACGTCCATATCAAGAAACCCATCCTGACTTTCGATTTTTTCAAGAAGAGTTTCTGAACCGATTGCGTCAATAAGTGATTCAATCTGTTCTAAAGTCAATGCCTCTATGATTTGATGCCCTAGACTAATACTTTTTTTTCTCATGAATTATTCCAGTTTAAAACAACCTTGTTTAGGTATACTTTGCTCACACCAATATGACCATTAAAATATCTCTTTGATTTCGAATAATAATTGATGCTCATCCTTTAATTGCATTTTAATCATAGAATTGATGTACATAATTATTACATAAATGCATCAGGGCCACATATTTGACAAAATGCCAGAAAACACCTATTTTTTTACAAAACAATATTTTTAAAATAGACCTCCCGAAAAAGAAAAGTTGAATCACTCATGGAAAACACTATTCATCAATCAGTCAAACAACGCTGGAAAGATTATCTGTCAGGTGATTATGTAATAATCACAGCCATTGCTTTTTTTAAGCTGTTACTGCACCTTGTAAATCCTGAGTACGGATATCATCGGGATGAATTGTTCTATCTTATTATCAGCGACAATCTGAGTTTTAACAACCTTGACATGCTTCCATTGACGCCACTCTACCTTAAATTGGTTACCACCCTTTTAGGAACATCCCTCAAGGCACTGCACTTTGCATCGGCGTTAACCGGTGCGGTTGCTCTTGTATTTACCTGCCTGATAACACGCCAACTGGGAGGGAAAACATTCTCGATCGCGTTGACAGGTTTATGCAGCCTCTTCTCGGGTTCACTGATTTTCGGAGCATTATTTACTTATGACAGTCTTGAATTCCTTTGTGTGACCTGTGCTCTTTATTTTCTGATACTGCTATTCAAATTTGACAAACCGGTCTATTGGATCGGTATCGGAATAGCTCTGGGTCTGGGCCTTTTGAATAAATTGACCATACTGTTTTTCTGTCTGTCAATTACCGTAGTGCTGCTTTCAGTCTCTCAGCGAAAACAGTTCAGGAACAAAGAGTTGTGGATTGCGGGAGGTATCGCATTTCTGTCGCTGCTCCCCTTCATTTTATGGCAGAGTAACAACAACTGGTACTTCATGGGTTGGGCAGGCAGTTATACAAGTACCATCTCATACGCATCCTCGCTTCCCGAATTCATCTGGAATCAGATACTTCCCAACAATGTCGTCAATCTTCCTATATGGATAACCGGCCTGATACTGCTTCTATTTTCAAAAAAATGGAATCAATATCGTTTTTTCGGGCTCAATTATCTTTTCCTCTTTTTAATCATTTTCCTGATGGGAGGAAAATTTTACTTTCTGACACCGTATTATACGGTTCTTCTGGCTGTCGGTTCGATCGGGGTGGAATCTGCGGTGAACAGACTTAAAAGTCCTGCCCGAAAGCTCTTTCAGCGGACATTACCGGTCGTATATGTGCTGCTCAGTTGTATAACTGTGCCAATGATGTTGCCGGTATTACCGGTTGATCTTTTCATTAAATATTCACAGCTTATGGGAATGGGTGCCGATGCGGGAGTAAGGTATGAAAATAATCAGATTAACCAGTTGCCACAGCATTTTGCCGACCGGTTCGGATGGGAGGAGCTTGCGAAAAAAATTGCTGATCTTGTAAATGATCTCTCTTTTAAGGACAGGGAACAGCTCGGCGGGATATTATGCAGCAATTACGGCGAGGCATCGGCAATTAATTTTTTCAGAAAGAAACATGATATACCGGAAGCGATTTCAGCTCACGGCTGGTACTATTTCCACACAAAACAAACTCATAAATTCAAGGATTGTTATATTGCAATACCAAACGATGTCCGGGAACTCGAACCGGGTTTTGAGCAGGTTGATTCTATAGGAATTTTTACAAACCTCTTTTGTATGCCATACGAGTCGAACAAAAAAATATATCTGTGCAAAAAACCACGAACCGATTTGAAAGCGCTCTGGGATACGATTAAACATTAGATGTGAATTACTTTTGTGTAAACACTTATGTTACTATAACTGTTGCATATTGTGAAGAAACCAATTAGTTTTATATACATAAAGAGAATACAGATATTTATCATAACCTTAACTTTCTAATTGAAATTTTACAGGGTGGATATATGCAAATTCAATTCGATTTGAATAATTACCGTCAGTTTATTATTAATTTTCGAAGTGCCCTTAGAGTAGGTGCCAACAGAGATCATATACAATCTGAATCAGTTGATGTGATGTGTAGTTCAGGAAGAGGATTTCGTTATAATGTAAGAGATCTTTATCTAACCCATATTAAAATGATCTCTGGAAGCGAATGGCAAAACATTAATAGTGTTGAGAATTACTCTCAAATGGGTATTTATCGTACAGCAACACCTATCACGGGCCAAAGTATCCGTAATGCCTGCTTGTTTAACACATCACTGACAGGTCCTGCTCGTGCACTTATAATATTAGTTACCTCTGAAGCTGCAAGGAGCCATGTTGTGTACCAGGTTATTCAGCAGGTGCTTCGTGGAAGGATTACAACATGGCAGGTTATTTTACCACTACTGAGAAATTGGGGAAACTATACAAGCGATTTTCATAAACGTCGTCCGATAAGTTATGGTCCATTGGGACTCTGGGACTATTTAGTTATTGGGTGCTCAGCTATTGATGCCGAAGAGAAAGCAGCACTCGAAGTAAAAAACAGCCTCGAAGTACTTTCCAAAAATGGATTTTATATCAACCCTTGATGTAATCACAAGAATGTCCTGAATCAAGTGTGAGGATTAGGAAAATTAATGTTAATAGATAATTGAACGCCGGTAATGTATTTTTACACAATGAAATCAAGATTTTGCTTTTAAATTGTGCCATGTATAAAGTCCATATTCAGGAGATCGCATGCCTGCAACAGCCTATTCCCACATTCTTCTTCAATTCCTTGACGAGGCATCATTCCTCTGGGAACGGTACAATGCCGCATTAACTGCACCGCATTACAATCCTGTAAAACTCGCAGAGCTTAAAGAACGGCTTGAGGCGCAACTTGACGGATTGCGCTCGTGTGAAGATGATGGATGGGAGGCGTTGGCTAAACGTATTTGCGACAAACCAGTTACCGGTGAAATCTTTACGGCATCAGTGCTTGCAATAGATTCTGCCGACACAAACCGCATAGATACCATACTGAATGCTATTATCAAACCAGACCATGCGCTCGAACTTGCATCAGCACTTAGCTGGTTTCCTTTTAATAAAACCAGATCACTGTGTGATACTTTTCTGGAATCATCATCGTTACTGCTGCAATTTGCCGGGCTTTCCGCCTATGCAGCATTCCGTGAACCCTCCCCAAAACATCTGTATGCAACCCTTGACAGTAAGGACTTACTGCTGCGAAGCTGTGCGCTCAAAATGATCGGTGAATTAAATCTAACCGATAAATTGTCAATCGTCAAAGCACATTTCAGTGATGAAAACCCGCTTTGTGCGTTCAGGGCTGCATGGAGTGCCGCACTTATGGGAGATAAAAGTGCACTACAGGTACTGCTTCACTTTACTGATACGAAATTCAACTTTGCCGATGAAGCTGCAATGGTTGCAATCCGTAAAGCTGGATTAAACAACGGCCCTGCACTTGTTCACGAACTGACCAAAAATCCGTATAAAATAAGGTTCGCAATTATTGGAGCAGGTGCACTTGGCGACATTTCCAACATTCCATGGCTTATTGACATGATGAAACAAAAACCCCACAGCCGCATCGCCGGTGAAGCTTTTTCCACAATTACCGGACTTGACATAGTCAATTTACACATGGACACCGATGCTCCGGAGGATTTTGAGGAGACACCAAACGATGACCCCGCAGATAAATGTGTTGATCTTGATGCAGATTATTTTCTGCCCTGGCCTGATTTAAACAAGATCAAAGCATGGTGGAATGAGCACGCAGTAGAATTTACCCCTAATACAAGGTATTTATGTGGAAAACTTATTTGTAAAGCAGACCTCACTCACCTTGTAAACAATGGATATCAGCGTCAGCGGTATGCTGCTGCAATTGAACTAATGGAGTTTCAAGCGGGGGAACCGCTTGTGGAGACACGCTTACGGACGGAAAATTAGTACGTTTCTGAAACGTATGTTTAATTGACGTTTAAAAAATAGCTCCGTCGATGTTCTAAATGTCAATTCTGAGTAATCTTACTTCCCTTAATGGCAACGTCGCTGCTCGCCTTAACATTAATCTTTCCCGATCCATTAATCTTTATATCTTTACCTTTAATATCAATTGACCCGTCTTTTTTCATGGTAATTGATGCATCACCGCATCTGAAAACGATCTTGTCTCCTACATCAACCAGCCACTCTTTACCAATTTGCAATGTATCCTTTTTGCCAATATCAGTCTGACGGTTTTCATTAACCTTCAGATCAGCGTTCTTGCTGATAGTCTCATCAAGGTTTTCCCCAATTGTCTTTGTTTCGTTTTTGGTTACATCAATCGTTGAACTCTTATCAACAGACAGGCTTCGATTACCGGTTATTGAAATTGTTTCATTTTTTTCAACATTTTCAGTCCTGTTTCCGTCAATCGTTATCGACTCATCCTTCTTTACGCTCTCAGTACGGTTTCCCTCTATCGTTATCGTTTCATCTTTCTTCACCGTCTCAGTACGGTTTCCCTCGACAGTAGTAGTCTCATCATTTTTTACCGTTTTGTTACGATCATGCCCTACCGTATGGGTCTCGTCATTTTCCACCTCGATCATATGATCCTTTTCCGCATGGATCAGAAAGTGTTCCTCACCCTTCTTGTCTTCGAACCTGATTTCGTTGAAATTATCAGGTGTTCCGTCTTTGGAGCTTCGTGATTTTATTGTGCTCTGTGTGGAATTTGACGGGAGTTCGTACGGGGGCATCTGCTCATCATTGTAAACAGAGCCTGTTACTATAGGTTTGTCAACATCACCTTCGATAAATTGTATTATTACTTCCTGACCGATTCTGGGGTGAAATGCAAAGCCCCAGTTTTTTCCGGCCCAACTTCGCGAAACCCGTATCCAGCAGCTTGAGTTTTCATTCTTTTTGCCAACGCGATCCCAATAGAACTGCACCTTGATTCTTCCATACTTGTCAAGCCATATCTCCTCACCTGACGGCCCGGTGACTATCGCTGTCTGACAACCGAAAATAGTGGGCTTCACCGCTTTACTCTGTGGACGAAATGGAACATCTGACGGAATACACTCGAAGCTGCACTGATAGGTCTCACTCTCTTCAGATTGACTTCCGCTATGATGTACTGCGGTGAGCATATAGGTTGCATTGTACTCCGACCGGGGATGCTCGGTGAGCTTGAATGTGGAGCCAGTGGTAAATCTTCGCTCGGTAGCAGTACCGGAATAACGCTTGACCAACGATTGTGCATGTTCCAGCCGCACCTTTGCATAATGTTCACCATCGGAACGTTCTGTATAGTTTCCGGGATAATCATACAGTTCGTATTTGTCACTTTCATTACTTATCACTGTGAGATCTGTACTTGGCTTGATAAAATCAAAATCCCTGAGTGACACCTTCGTGGATTGTACGGAATGCTCAGCAACAAAGTCCATGACTGCATCACGCCGCTCCTCCTGCTCAACTGCCCGGTAATAAATTACATCTCCGGATGGCTGCAGCGGCTTGTGTGCAGATGGTGCATCACCCAGTACAAGCTTGTGTGAACCTGATGTATGAGTGAAGAAATAAAATATTCCTTCCTCTTCCATCAATCGTGAAACGAAATTAAAATCCGTTTCACGGTACTGGACACAGTACTCCCGCTTACGGTAGGTTGCGGTGGTTTTCATCTCATAGTTACCGGAAAATCCGGCAGCGTTAAAAACCTCTTTAATAATATCCAGTGCCGTTTTATCCTGAAAAATCCGGCAATCCGTCCGCTGAGTCAGAAACCATAGCCAGGGTACAATCTCGATCTGGTAGTGATTAAGGTCATCAAGTCTGCTTGGCTGGATAAACCTTTTGACATGACCGGAAATGTATCTTTTCTGGTTATTTGCAAGGGCTAAAATAAGGGAGACGTGTTTACCAATCATTGCATCAAATGATAGTGATGTTTTTTCAGATTTGGCTTCCATAACATATGAATAGAGGTGTGAAATCTCTTCGGTACCACTGAAAGACTCAACAATAAGTGTATCATCGCCAAGTGGTGTATCGAGAAAAAAGTTAAGTTTCTTATCAGACATTCGATTTGCTCCCTCAGGCATTCACCTTCACTATCTTACCCGTTTTGGAAAGCTTCGCAACAGTAGATAGTAGCTGATTGAAATTTCGTTTTTGACATATATGTAATATAGTTGGTTTCTTGCAGGCTAACAAAATTTAAAGAGAAATCGTTTGTAGAATGTGTGGATTCCGCAGGCGATTTAGATGAGAATTGTCTTTGTCCAAATGAGAAAACTATTGAAATGTGCGTTTACATTTATCTACAGCAAATTGGATTTTCTCTCCAATCAGGAACATGAAGTACTGGGGACCTGCACTGACCGCGCAGCAGCGGCGAAGCCAACTTCAGGCCACACATTGTTGTTTTTCTTTACTTTGTCAGACAAATTGAGGACACTCTTTTAGCCTTGACTGAAGTCAAGGGCACACAGTTTTTTTTGATTCAATTGTTAAGGGCTTTATTGCGCATGAAAACTGTACGATTTTATTTCTGTGTGCCAGGTACTTCAGTACCGGATCTAAAAATTGCAGTAAAGAACCCCTGACAAGGTTAGTGTATTTCTACCCTACATCTCTGTTTTGTATTCATTACTATTTTCCAGGGATTTCCTCATAGCAATTTCCTTCTATATAACCCTGCAGAGAATCCTTGATCTGGATAACTGCCCAGTGATCTGATTTCCCCAACATAATCAATGAATCACCCTCTTTAATAGTCAAAGTATCACCTTTTTTTAATCTGTAGATTATAGGTGCATCTGGAACTAATTCCTTATAAACCTTGGTATCATCTTTAGTGATCACAAAAACAGGATCTGATTCTTCAACCTCAGTTGTGTCCGTAGTGGGCTGATCAAGTGCAAATGCAAAGCAAATCAAGATAAGCATCAAAATAACCCCTAATAAAAGCCTTATATCTTTCATTTACCCTCCTGGAACAAAGTTGTTTTAACTTAAAATATGTAAAACCGTGTAAACGTTGCTAACCTTATCTTACCCGTTTTGGAAAGCCCCGCAACAGCAGATAGTGGCTGATTAAAATTTCGTCTTTGACATACATATAATATAGTTGGTTTCTTGCAGGCTAACAAAATTTAAAGAGAAATCATTTGTAGAATGTGTGGGCCTTAAGGCGATTTTGAGGAAATTGTTTTTCCGAATGAGAAGACTATTGAAGGGTGCGTTTACATTCACCAACAGCAAACCGGATTTCCTCCTCCGTTGAGAAGCGGCCGCAACTCATTCGAATAGCTCCCCTGATTGACGAATCGCTTTTTTCCATGGCTTTCAGGACATGGCTTCCACCTGATGTGCCACTTGAACATGCGGATGATGTTGAAAGTGCAATCGTATTTATTCGACGTATAAACTCCCGTCCTTCAATATCCGGAAAAGATACATTACTTACATGTGGCAGCCTGGCGTTGAGGCATCCATTGATCTGAATACCCGTTATGCATGATGTCAATTCACGCTCCCACAGGTCTCTTAAAAATGCGGTTTTTTCCCTATCGGCATCCATTTCCATTTGCGCAATGCGGCATGCTTCACCAAATCCCATAATGGCAGGGACATTGTGTGTGCCACTTCGAATATTCTGTTCCTGACCACCACCATGAATAAGCGGCACTATATTTTTTCTGAGATCAATTCCATTGATATACAATGCAGCCGCACCTTTTGGACCGTACATTTTATGTGCAGAAAATGCCGCACAACGCACGTTAAGGGATGAAAAATCAACTGCCAGTTTCCCTACTGTCTGAGTTGCGTCAGTAAAAAACGTTATAGCATGATCGTGTGCAATGCGTCCGATTTCA
The DNA here is from genome assembly GCA_012513915.1 of Fibrobacter sp. Classification (GTDB taxonomy): domain Bacteria; phylum Fibrobacterota; class Chitinivibrionia; order Chitinivibrionales; family Chitinispirillaceae; genus JAAZBG01. Next base: position 44,621 of record JAAZBG010000111.1, on the reverse strand, counting down.
GCGATTGGAAAAATAACACCAGTTTCATTGTTTGCATGCATAACTGCAATAAGTATGGTAGTATCACGAATTGTGTTCTTAAATACCTCTAAGTCAAGGTTTCCATCATCGTTGACAGGCAAGTATGTTACTTCAAAACCATTCTGTTCCAGAAACCAGCATGTTTGCAGAACCGCACTGTGTTCAACGGAAGTCGTTATTATGTGGTTTCCTTTGTTTTTAAGACCAAAGGCTATTCCTTTAATTGCACTATTAATACTCTCTGTCGCGCTTGCGGTAAAGAAAATATCTGACGTTGACACATTCACTATTTGAGCTGCGGCACTGCGGGCTATCTCTACCGCTTCCTGAGCATCCCAGCCGAACGAATGGTCACGGCTTGACGCATTCCCGAATTTCCGGGAAAAATAAGGATACATTTTGTCAAGCACACGGGTGTCAACAGGTGTTGTAGCACAGTAGTCTAAATATATTGGTAGTTTTATTGAATCTGAAGGATTATTTGCCATAAACATTACACTCTCAAAAATACCACTCTGTCATGATGGTAATGTAAAAAGAAATTTAAATATCTGCTGTTTTTGTTTTGGAGATATAGTCTCCCAGGGCAATGTCTGGAGCGCTTTTTCAACCGTTTCGTTATCGAGTTTTTCGTTTATTCCCGATACGGTTGTTTGCCAGCGGTGCCAGAGTTTCCGTTCGAAAAACGGTTTTGCTGCAACCGCAAGAACTCCTACCAGTGTGCCAGGAAGCGGCCATAGCGAAAAGGTAACCAGACTGATTGCAATCGATATGGGAACGGCTATACCCACACAAAGTGATACGGTGCTGTTAAGCAGATGACTGGAACTGATGGAGGAAAGTGTTGCTGCAATCACAGCACGAATAACGGCATCCTCCTTTTTAACTGCACACTGCACGGGCAGGAGCTTTAACATACCATTTAATGTAGATTTTGGAATCATTTTCATCATGGTGATCGATTTGATGTATAACTCAAGATCAAGTTCGTTTTTTTTCCACAGGTCAAGAAGCTCGTCACTCCAGATTTTAATAACACGGCAATCAAGATAAATAAATGTAACAACAACAGCAGGAAGGAGAAAAATAGCGCAGAGCGGTTGCCAGGAAAAGGTTACTATTGATACTATCGCTGCGATTGCAACAATTGCGACAACAACAATGATAGTATTACGATAATGTCGTGTACGTCGCTCTATTGTCCTCAGGGTCCGGTCGATTGAGTGCTTGACGGGATTGACAGGTGACAAGAGTTTGTTTTCAGGCATCCAGAGTTCCGGTTTGTTGTTGATAACAGTCGTACTTCTAATGTTGCAAATTGAATAGTTATGTACAGGCAAAAATACTATCTACAAGGATAATTCTGGTATCTCTTTTTATACTAATTTAGTCCCGATTATTCGGGAATGGTACGTACTCACTGTTGATTTCTATAATTGTCCATATATCTGGGCAGAGTGCCGTGAGAAAAACTTATGATGAATAATCTGGCTGGATGTATGGTGGCAATTTAAATAATCACAAGTGACAGGCCATACAATGTTGCATTTGTTTGCTTTATCACACAAATAAAGGGCGCCCCGTGCGTCACGTTTTTATGAAATTTTTTCATTTGTACAAAGCTACAAACCGATCGCATCGTACTTTCACAAAAAAGTTATGATACCATTAGTTCTCTAATGCTTATCCTGAGATTGCCAAAGAAAACAGGTTTACTACAGCAAAGTATGATGGTAATTTACACAATCACAAGTATTCAGTCGGGATATGTTTTAGCGATAATATCCTGATAATAATTTTTATCTTCTTTCCTGCGCCATTTATCCCCTCTGTTCTTCCAAAGAGCAGCTAAACCGAGTAATGACAATGGATCATCTGCGATCAGTTCGACATTATCTTTTTGTGCGCACCAAAGACCTAGTTTATCTTCATTTTCTTCATCTGGTAAGATACTGATTTTAAACCCTAAATCAACTAGGACAATAAGTGCAGGGTTGTAAGTGTTTGGTGCATCTCCAATTCGTATTTGATTATTCATATTAACTACATCCTTTAATCTTATCTGCAGGAATTTCTCCCTCGATTAAGACTTCATTATTCCGTTTCATATTAGCCATTATATCATTTGCCTGTCTTCTTATCTTACTTTTTGGGTGAGCACTAATTATATCTCTAGCCTCTTCTGGAGTAATCATCCTGATTTTTCCTGCACTAGCAAGTTCCGTGAGATCTGCATTACTCACCTTAACTGCTCTACCAAAAAATTCGGCACCACGATCGCTGGCTGTACCCCTTGATTTTTTCGTAGAAAAAGATGTAAGACTCCCATCTCCACTTTCATTCACATGATTAATTATCGATTCTGCAGTAACACCTTCTGATCGAGGTTGACCAATACTTTCGCCTCTTCGATAATTATTATCACCTCGAAAAAGATACCCTTGTTCATCACTTAATCCGAACCTATCAAATTTTATTATTGGATTTTCAACATACTTATATTCATTCAATCCCCCCGCCAATCCAATCGGATCCTTACATAAAAACTGCCCCACCTCACCATCATAATACCTGAACCTATTGTAACATAATCCGCTTTCATCATCGAACCACTGTCCCTGGAATCGTATCTGACAATCAATCTCATTTACTCCTGTTCTATCAACAAGTCCCCACGACTTATGTACTACAGACCAAACTATTTTTCCCGCTTCATCCACCATCTCCCGCGGAGTCCCGAGGTGGTCGGTAATTACTGAATAGAATTTGTCATTTTCTATTTTTCCAAGGGGCCTGAAAGAACTTTGCTCAAAAAGCCAGGTAATCGGCTCAGATTCATTTACTAAATGGTGAATAACAACATTCCCATACCATACAAATTGCTCAGTTTTCTCAGAACCTTTTTTTGAAATACGTCGACCTAATGCATCATACGAATATTCCCACACCTCTCCATCAGGTTTTGTAACCGTTTTCAGCTGATCCCGCTCATCCCAGGTGTAAATCCACTCATGGGGTGAAGATGTGGATGCTTGTTCAATTTTTCTTATCCGTCGACCATTGTTATCATATTCGTACTTTGTATCACCAGAACTCTGGAGCTGATTACCTGCACCATAGGTACTCAGGATCTCCTCGCTTCCGGAAATTTTCTGTACCATGTTCCCGGTACTGTCATACGCGAACTGTTCACTCTCACCCTGTGATCGTAATGCCTTAATCAGCCTCTGTGCGGGATCGTAGACATACTCCGTCTTTCCCCAGAAACCATCATTTATTGAAGTTAACGAACCGGCATTGTCATACCGGTAACTTCTGCTCACCGCAATATTACTTTTTGTTCCTGCTGACAGATCATCTGATAAACTGAGTGCATACGAGACATCTTTAGGAAGCACATGCAGCCGCTGCTCGACCATCTGTCCGACATTGTCATATTCACGGTCAAGCCTTGCGCGTTTTCCCGGCAGCAAGCGGGATGTTTCTTCACCATAGGAGTTGCGGTTGAATCCTACTGTATGATTACCATTCGTTGTAAGCTCGACCATATCACCATTTGTGTTGTTTTTGTATGTTACTTCAAAACCTTTACTCGTGGTATTTCGAACAATATTGCTTGCAGCATCATATTCAGTCTCAACCCAATCATCGCCCTGCAACTCTTTAATAATTCTACCAAGAGGATCCCGCTCAAATGCGACCTTACACTCTTCATTTACAGCAGAGATGAGATTACCGATCGGATCATAATCAAAGGAGATAGCTCCACCGCCTGGCAGTGTTTCCTTGACCAGCATACCTTTTGCATTGCGTTTGAAGACAATACGTTTGTCCATGTTATTCGTAGTTGCCAGGAGGCGGCCTGCCATATCGTAGTCGAAGCGCGTAACCCGTTTGTCAAATCCAGTTTCTCTGATAACTCTTCCTGAGCCATCCCGATCGAAGGTATGAACCTCACCTTTTTCATTAATCACACGGTCAAGCTGCTTCGGCTCGGTTCCCCATTCAAATCGTACACTGTTGCCATTCGGATCGGCCTTCTCCAGAAGTCTACTGCAGGAGCCGTAACGGTATCGGGTTTCTCTTCCTTCTCCGTCAATAAACTTCGTCAGTTGTCCACCTGCATTGTACTCACCTCTGATCGTAGTCTTATCCGGAAAGATGATTCTCAGCGGATTTCCTGCAGTATCGTATTCAAACCTGGTGGTATCTCCCAGCGGCCCCAGTTTCTCAATGAGCCTGTTTTCCTCATCAAACTGATATTTTGTAACATTTCCAAGCGGATCGGTGATATTATGGAGAATGCCATTAGTTGTAAATGACTGCCTGAACTCTGCTCCAAGAGGATCTGTTGACGAAACAAGATTTCCCTTAAAATCATATTTCAGATTCCAGACTGCACCAAGGGGATTAGTTGTCTCAATAAGCCGGTGCTGTTTATCATATTTTCGTGTCCACACACCTCCATTGGGTGCTGTCAATTTCACCGGCTGATGATTGCCGTTGAATTCTATTTCCCAACGATTTCCAAGCTGATCCGTAATCTTCGACCTGTTTCCCATCGTGTCATACTCATACGCAATCGCCCCACCAAGCGCATCGATCTCTTTGACAATTCGACCAGCATCATCATACTCTGTAGTTTTCATCCCGCCAGTAGGTTCCGCTACACATAACACCTGTCCATCCGGTGTATGCTGATATCGCGTAGTGTAACCATTGCTGTTTGTTACTTCGGTCCATCCAATATGATCGAGGAATTTCAAGGTTTTTTCGTCATATCGATCAAATCCGGAAGTTTTAACACAGCGATCTTTATCGTCATAGTTGAAATAAAAGATCCCGCCATCCTTGACTATTTCACGTGTCAAACGTTTTTGTTCATCATATTCGTACCGGTCAATAAACCCTCTGGCATCTTTTGCCGCAACAAGGCATCCCCGTTCATCATACGAATAGTATACCAGTGTACGGGAGTTATACTTTGACAGTTCGAGACTGACTTTTTCTATCTGGTTTGCAGTTGTATACGCGATGATAAGACGTTTTTTCTCTAAACGCTGCGTTATCCCGCTAAGACGGGCATTGGAATCATAGATCAGGTCAAGTGCCTGACCGGTGATATCCTCAATACTTGCAAGTCGTGCTTCATATCCGGAACCAGAGGTTTTAAATACATACCGTTCGATTTTCCCCGTTTCAACATCCCAGTTAGTCACAATGTAATTATCACGATACGCTGAAAGTTCCTGAGAGGTAGTCAGGTTCCGTACTATTACACCCTTGTCAACCGAATTTTCAGGATCATCGAAATAAACAGTATCACCATCGGCACTATTAAGACAGAAACGGGATTCCTCTCTGGTAAGAGTAGCAAAATAACGGTTTGACCAGCCAATACCCAGAGGTGAGTGCTCCTGATCATGCATAAAGTGGTTATAGTGCCGTTCCCACGTAAGCGGAACTTTTCCTGCAATTGCAATATCCGTTTTGTCTTCAGTTACCATCCCCGTTGCGACATCGACAGGATGACCAATTGACATTTTTCCACTTTTCATGAAATTTTCCAGATCCTTATGAAATCATATCCGTTTACTGTTATTTGCTGTTTCACAGAAAAACAACTTGACATAGCCCTTTATTTTTTACATCCACAAAACAATTTGCCGGTAATTTTGTTGCTTAATCTGCCAACACCAGCTCCGATTCCTTCGGAAATACCGGACTTTACAGCATTCACCAACAATCCTTTTATCAAATCGTCTATACTCATACCAACCATAACATTACTAAATCCGAGCGGCATTGCATTAGGAACAACCGGAATCATACTGCAGGACGTTGCTGCCAACGGACAAACAATTGCTAATGGGCTTCCATTGACAGTAACCTTAGGGTTCCCAAGAGCTGTTGACCCCTGCGATCCACAAAAAGGAATTGGCGGCATCAGTAATTGTACCCAGGTTTGCCAACTGGTAAAAATCGAAAAACTGGTACCGACCATCGCCCACCCTCCCGAAGTCGCCCCGGTACTTCCGGTCACTTCACCAATGAAATCATCAATGTATGCAGGTTTATTTGGAATAATTGCTGATATTGAAGCAATCACGATATTTGCAATAGTTGATAATCCCATCAAAACGACCCCCATGACCACGTTGGTGAGATATCGAAACCAATACGGAGCATTGGTGGGTTCAACCGGTACTGCACCCTGGGGAATATGCAGAAAATACCCCATAGATCCAATCGTGCAGGCAGGCATTCCATTAATAAACACATTTGACTTTGGAAATTGGGGTGAATGCCAAAGAAAAATAGGTCCGAAATACGGATGTATCGGCACCCCCGGTGCAAGAGGATGCACATCGACCCCTACAACAAAATCAGTCAATTTAACTGCATTAAAATTAGGCATATAATGACATCCTTTCTGCAGATCTGTTTTTAGTACGATTCATTCCAGTGAGATCTCCTTTTTCTTCATTTGCGGTAACCAATCCGGTCCGGGATAGGGAACTGCACCACGCCAAACGAGATCAACCTGCTTTTCCTCCATTCGAATTAATACTGTGTGGAGTACTGTTTCAGGTTGTTGTTCACCAAAACCAAAATCGACTCTCAGCTTCGGTTTTTCCCCGGGAAGTCTGAAACCAATAACTGACTCCGCTGACAGATTGACACACTGTACCTGTTCATCACCATTGAGATATGGTACTGCCAAGCCCTGCGAGGCTCCATTAAAGAAGGAAAAATCCATTGATGGAAGTTTCGTCTGAGCAAACAACGCCTTTTGTGACTTTGGAACCAGAAGTTCAAAAGCATTTCGTAACTTCTCTTCAACGGCACGGTCTGCAGGCATTACTCCGGCAAGCGCAGCACGCGGCTGCCAGAATTTAGCATACCATCCAAACCCTTGTGACAAAGGTTGCAGCTCCCACCTTTTAAAATCTCCACAACAGATATTTCCAGGATGCAGGATATTCTCAGGATCTTCAATATTTGGAAGCTGGAGCTCATCAATACTTCTGCGATTGTTTTTTACGACAAAACCGCACCCTAAATGATTTCGCGGATAACCATACTGCATGGCCGGATTTGAGTATATATCAATACCTCCATACGCACGTTCATAGCGAATATCCATTTTAACAAAAGGTAACGGTTCACTAAACAGAGGATCTCTGTGCAGACGAAAAGTGCAGGTACGGTCGCCGGTTACGAATATACTTTTTGTTACCGAACCAACAGAGAGTGTTGCTATAAGCTGTTTCAGAGGTTTTTGCTGCGGAGCATATGCTGCTCCATTGAAAACGATATCAGTCCTGTTCTTCCAGGGGATAAAATCACTTTCAAACTTCAATGATGAATTCATTGGTCCGTCATAGTTGACATCACCGGAGTTCATCGGCGCATCAATTAAGGCACGTGTACACACACCTCCCGGTATGATATCGTAGGTTCTCTTAAACAGTGTGCTCAAAATATAGTCACCATCAGGTGTTTGTCCGGATAGTATTACAACCCGTTCAGGTGTTTTCTTTACGGCACATTCAGTTTCAGTAGACATTATTCCATTGTCAATCATATATCAAACAACCTCAATTTTGAGTTTTTTCATATTTGAAAGCCAACTGATTCCCGGATAGGGAACGCTGAAACTCCAGATGATATCAACCTCAAGATCCTCAGTGCGTACGCAAACCGTTTGCATCACCGGATCCGGTGTATTGCTTCCAAATCCAATATCAATAGCAGCTGACGGCTTTTCGCCTGGAAGTTTGAAACACAGATCACCAACCTTTGTCATATTAACGATTCGTAGTTGTTCGTCTCCACGCAAATATGGCAAAGCAAGCCCCGGAGATGCTCCATTATTAAATTTTATATCAAACATTGGTAATTTGAACCGACGTGCAAGCTTTACATGGTTGGCAGGCACTAAACCAAGTTTTTCCTCAGCAGTCAGGCAGTCAATATCCATGAACCCGGGAACAGCTCCTGCATAAATACTGCGGGGATACCATGTACGGCTATACCACCCGAATCCCTGCGGCATCGGCTGATCAACCCACCTTTCCGGCTTGTCAAGTATGATCCTGTCTGGAGAGAGAAGGTCAGCCGGATCTTCTATGTTAGGTAATTGAAGATCATCAACGAGTTCAGGACGATTCTTTATGACGATTCCTCGTCCCTGATAGTTGCGCGGATAAAAAAACGGTGACTTCGGATTACTTTTCTCATCTTTTCCTCCATAAGCAAGCTCATAGCGAATTGGCATTGTGGTAAATGGTAGAGGTTCACCGATACGAGGATCCATTCCTTTACGATATTGGCACCGACGATCACCAATAATTCTGATAACTTTCATTACATGCCCAATCTCAACACATACATCCATTTCGAGGCATTCTATTCCTTCGGGAGTATGCGCATTCCCGATAACAACAACATCAGTCAAAGGCTTAAATCCTGCTGTTTCATTTTCGTATTGTACCGTAGTTGTTAACGGATCACCTCCGTCATAGTACTTGTCAATCTTTCGCAGTTCACTTTTCGTATCGATCCGACACAAATGCTGCCTGTCCTCGATACGATAGGACCGTTTAACAAGAACCGAAAAAATCGGTTGACCAGTTGTGTCAGTACCGGGAATAAAGGCAAAAGGTTCCGGTGGTGATTTTGTTGCTGCTACCGAAGTCATTTCTAATTTCCACTAATTCCTTTTATCGTTTGCATGCTTTATTGTTTTAATTGGGAAATCTCCATTTAAATAAGATCACCATTCTTTACGTTCAGGGATTAAGCAAAACTGCGACATCACCTTTAACAATATTATTTATAGAAGCCGATGACATAATGTTTGAACCGGTTATTGTATTTTCGCCTGCCGCTTCCGACGCGACTGTTTGCCCCGATATTACTGCCGAATTGGAACCAACCATTCTGAGAGCATCGTTGGCCTTCACCAGAACCGCGTTCCCAGTCAATATAATGGTCCCGTCCTGATACATCTCAAGCTTGCTACTACCAACCTCCAGTATGATATCAGTCGATGCAGTGAGATGAATAAATGAACTGTTTGACTTAACAGTAATATCACCAGCAACAGTTGTCGATTGGTTGGCATTGTAGGTTTCGGTCACATCACTTTTAACAAGATACGTTGCAGTTCCCGCTTCAACCTTATGATCGTAATTTCCCTGAGCGATTTTGATAGTAGTATCCTGTTTAATAGTCTCAGTATGAGTACCATCAACAGTAACCGTTCTGTTTTGCTTGACAGTTAGTGTATCATCCTTATCAATTGTTGTAGTGCGGTTATTTTTTACAGTATGCGTTTCATCATTTCCTACTGAATGCGATTCATCATGCCCCACCGAATGAGTCTCATCATTCTCCACCTCCACCATGTGGTCTTTTTCCGCGTGGATCAGAAAATGCTCCGCTCCCTTTTTGTCCTCAAAGCGGATCTCGTTGAAATTTTCAGGTGTTCCGTCTTTGGAGCTTCGTGATTTTATGGTGCTCTGTGTGGAGTTGGCCGGCAGCTCGTATGGCGGCATCTGTTCTTCGTTGTAAACGGAACCGGTTACGATCGGTTTGTCAACATCACCTTCGATAAACTGGATGATAACTTCCTGACCGATTCTTGGATGAAAAGCCATACCCCAGTTTTTTCCGGCCCAGTTGCGCGCGACCCGAATCCAGCAGCTTGAGTTTTCGTCCTTTTTGCCAACACGGTCCCAGTGGAACTGTACCTTGATTCTTCCATACTTGTCAAGCCAGATCTCCTCGCCTGAAGGCCCCGTGACCACAGCTGTCTGACAACCGAAAATGGTGGGCTTTACAGCATTGCACTGCGGACGGAATGGTACATCCGATGGAATACACTCAAAGCTGCACTGATAGGTCTCACTCTCTTCAGATTGACTTCCGCTATGACGAACAGCAGTAAGTAAATAGGTTGCATTGTACTCAGCCCGCGGATGTTCCGTAAGATCGAATGTTGAACCGGTAACAAGCCTACGATCGGTAGCCGTTCCGGAGAACTGTTTGACAAGCGATTGATGATGTTCGAGCCGCATCTTCGCATAATGTTCACCATCGGGCCGTTCCGTATAATTTCCGGGATAGTCGTACACTTCGTACTTGTCGCTTGCATTCTGCATCACCGTAAGATCGGATGATGGCTTTACAAAGTCAAAGTCTCTCAGGGATACTTTGGTTGATCTTACTGAATGCTCGGCAACAAAATCCATCACTGCAGGACGCCGCTGCTGCTCTTCGGATGAGCGGTAATAAATTACATTACCAACAGGTTGAAGCGGTTTATGAGCGCTGGGACTATCACCAAGAACCAGCATGTGTGAATCTGATGCATGAGTAAAGTAATAGAAAATACCCTCCTCTTCCATCAGGCGTGAAACGAAATTAAAATCAGTTTCCCGGTACTGGACACAGTACTCCCGTTTGCGATAGGTTGCGGTGGTTTTCATCTCATAGTTACCGGAAAATCCGGCAGCATCAAAAACCTCTTTGATAATCTCAAGCGCTGTTTTCTCCTGAAAAATCCGGCAATCCGACCGTTGCGTCAGAAACCACAACCAGGGTACTATCTCGATGCGGTAATGGTTAAGGTCTTCACGACTGCTGGGCTGCATAAACCTCCTGACATAACCGGAAATGTACCGTTTTCTGTAGTCGCCAAGAGTAATACCAAGGGTGACCTGTTTTCCAATCAGTGCATCTAATGAAAGCGATGTTCTGTGCGATTTGGCTTCCACAACAAATGAATAGAGGTGTGAAATCTCTTCGGTACCACTGAAAGACTCAACTATGAGTGTATCATCACCAGGTAGTGGTGTATTAAGAAAAAAGTTGAATTTCTTATTAAACATATTCAAACCTCCCCTGTGCTTGCTCTCCCTCCAAATTCATGATTTCGGGATGCTGTGTCGGTGTTTCACTTTTAAATACGGGACAGGATACAGGCCCCTGCTTATTATGTGACAAAAGGAAAAAATTACGGCCGAGTCCCGCACTTTTCCTTCCTAATGCTGCGTGAGGCACTGTTTGTCTGTCAACCTTTAGTGCATATTCAGATTTCAGGGTGATACCGGAGCGCATTCGAACGAGCATGGTAAGTTCCCTGAATTTTTTCTGACCGGGCAGAAGCCCGGTATACTGATCGTAATTAATTGGACCGATAACGATACGGAATTTATGCTGACGACTGTAAATCCGTCTTCCTATTGTAAAGGAGCGGCCAAGACAACAGGTTCCTTTTCGGCGTCCTATTTTGTTTCGGTCGGATTCATCAATTTCGAGCCATTCACCCTCAAACTGGCTGATCTTTACCGTTGTGTTAAGAAAATCAGAAAGCAGGCTGGTGAGAGACGATGCTGAGTTGGGAATGGTAAAAAGCCCTGCATAGCGAAGCAGTGCAACGTCAGGAATACAGAATTTATTGCGGGTATGAAGCGTTTTGAGCCCTGTAAACGCTATTAAATTTCCTGTGACGTCATCCTCACCATGTTGACGATAAACAAGCGGCCAGCGATATTTAATTCCCGCCCGATAAAAAAACGACGTAAACCGGTGATTAAGTATATCGAGAAATTCCCGGAGACCACCCCCCGAATACCGGATATCAGATAGAGATGGCCGCACCTCATGGATAATACGACTTGTATAATGCCATGGCAGTGTTCCGTTTCTGCCATACAAGCCAAAAAAAGTAATGGTCATGACAAAGGGTAATTTACTATCGGTGCTTTCTTCAATTTTTGCAATAGCACCCGGTTGAAAGCGAAATGATGCCTCAGGTTTTATACGCACGGCCTCATTGACCGATGGTCCATCCCTGCCGATCTGCAACGCTCCCGGAAATGAGAGTTCAAGGCGTCGTATCAGACGAAAGAAATCGGAGCTGCAGGCATCATTAATATGAATTGTTTCAATCATATCGCTACCTGTTCGCCCATCCGTATCGGCCATTGTTTCAACCTGTTCCTTCGTTCTGTGTTATCGAAAACGGTAAGCTGAGTAAATGAATTAATTGAAACATAGTGTGCCAGAAAATGGTCCAGCACAGCAGTAAGCAGGTAAAAAGAGGATTCCTTGAACCGCTCGACATCAACCGTGAGCTCGATACCTACTCCCTGGCAAAGTGTACCCCTGATAAGACGATTCACCGGACGCACATCGAGACCAGTCAGACCTAAAATGATATTCTCGTTTTTTGCCTCACCTTTTACATCGTATAACTGAAGAAGTGACTGGAGTGCATCTATTCCGCCACTTCTGAGACTCAGATAATTGAGCGAAAGGTGCGAGATCAGACGCCAGTATGCGCCACGCCACTGCCTGCGTGTGTCGGAACCGGTCCAGTACTCATCCTCCCGGCCGAGTGGAGTCCGGATCGGATCGCGTTTTAACGCCAGAACCTTGACAGGACCGAATGCGGGCTGATTGATCACCGAAAAATCGCTCCTGCCATCCTCCTGAAGCGGCATCTCCTTTACAAGATTACGGTTGGTGCAGGTAATAGTGAAACTGAGACACTGATCATCAGGAGAAATACTGCTGTAATCAAGTGTACAGAGTTCCAGATACACTTCGTCTGCTACACTTCTGGATGTGTCATCGGCACTCCGGATACCAGTGGAAAGCTCCTTGTCAGCAGCAATGTGATCCAGGGTTTTTTCTCTTCTTGTAAACCAGTAAAACGGTACCTCCGGCGTCAGGGCATGCTTGAACGAATGGAACGGTTCAACCACTCTTTGCGCACCGGTAGTGAGATCGGTTGATTCCACCCTATCAACTGTATACACTTCAAACCGGTCAGGTTTTCCGGCTTCACAAATAATACGATACTCGTGACGTCCCGGATGTGTTTTTTGGGGCTCAGCTTTCTTAGTGAAAAGATTAACCACTGGAGTACATCCGATTGCAAACTGTTCACGACTGATACCGGATGAATTCTCCGGCATAACGTCAAGATAAAAACGCAGTTTAATTTCCTTTGAAGATCCAAGCATCCCGATCGTAGTATTGAAATCTATGTCATAGAAAAAGAATTTTTCCGGAAGAACAAAAAACTCTCTTAACAAACGATAACCCTGGAACGCATTATTAGGAAAAGGCATCAATTCCTCATCAGCACCAAAGCCCACAGGTGAAATGGCATCTGAAGCCAGAAATATTCCGCGTGCGCTGTCACTCTCGACAGCTGATTTATTGTCAGCCGATGCAACCTCAATACGAACAACGCTTCTTCCAAGCATTTCGTAAAGACGCGATGCAAGCGGTTCACCCTGAAGAAACAAACGCAGGCCTGGAAGTGAAAAATCACCAAATGTCAACCCACTTAACGCTTTAAAAGAAAGCTCCAGCACAGCCTGTGCCTGCCAGGTACAGCCGGGCTCGGGACCATTTTTACGTGTCCACTTTACACACTGCACATCGGATAGTGCCACCGGTGCCAGATCCACCGGATAGCAGGTACGGAAACAGCATGGTTCACCGCGCACCGGTGAAGAATGGAGCAGTGTTCCTTTGGGAATACGATAGCTTGAAGTCAGCTTGCTCGCCTGAGCGTCAATCTGAAACTGGACGATTCCCATAGGTGGCGTAGGAAGCAGGTATTGTGGAAAGAGCATATTCAGGACAGATTCGGCGATTTCAGGAAATTCATCATCAAGTTTACGCCTGATACGACCGGCCAGAAAAGCACATCCTTCCAGTAAACGTTCCACATGAGGATCGTGTGCCCGATCCTTTTCAATACGAAGTGCAGCGGCTGCATCAGGGAAATTCCTGGCAAATTCGACTGTTTCCTGACGTAAATACTGGAGTTCCCGTTCGTAATACGGGTACAGGTCTTTATGCATGATCAAGTGCCTCGTGCACCGTTGCACCACTTTTCTGAATCATCGTATTAAATACGACCCTATCGACATATGCTCCAATCCGCATTACTGCATCAATACGAAGATGCAATACAAATGGACTCCGGGTCTGATTATCATCATTAGCTTTAACAATCGATACGTCGACGTTTTCAAGTCGCGGCTCAAACAACTGAATGCTTGTTTTTACATCTGTCAACAGATTAAGAAGCTCGTCCTTCACGCTCATATCTACACTTTCGATACTGTTAAGCCCATAAACAGCCATAGAGCTGCTCAAATTTTCAAACCATGGCGGTATATCTCCCGGGCCCTGACGTGTATTGAGCAGATCCTCTAAATCTCTTCGTACCATGTCACGCATTTCAGCAATTGATGTGGAAGATTTTCCCTGACAGAGCCTGTCAATTATCGTCATCTGATACTGATCATTCATAGTTAGTGTCTGTTTAAAAAATAGTGATATCACGGTTGCCACTTTGTAACCATGATATCACGATAAAAAATATATACCCGATTCTTACAGCTTGGTATTCTTTTTCAGATCCCAGCCACTGACAATTTCACCGGCAGGTTTTCCATCTTTTCCGGTTTTCGTTACTGTCCATTTGATTGTTGCATATGTCAAAGCCACAGTCTCCGTCGGAAACGCAGATCCATCTGCACCTACCGGAGAAACGGACTTAATTACAACATCGGTCAATTCAATTTTCTGATAGGGAATTGCATCATTCCCTGATGCACCGGCCCTGACCAGCTCAATGGTTGCTGTAGGATGAGATTTTCCCTGGCAGCAGGCGAGCATAAGCATCGGACTTGTGCCATCGATTTGTTTGGCAAGCACAATATCATTATGCTGAACACGACCGCCCATGTGAGCACCACCGGAACTATGCATTCCTGTAGTCTCATTGGCAATTGAATGGTTGTAACTAAGCAGTTGAATCCATTTCTCGTGCTTGGAATCTTCTGCCTGTCCTTCTACACCGTCAAGTTTAAAATAAGCATCGAATGCCATTTTAGGCTCCTTCTTTTTATAGGTATGATGAATTTAATGAACCGAGCATCGTTACAAAACGACACATCATTTCTTAGGTACAGTTGCAACCAGATGCAGACTCATATTGATATCCTGCAATTGATAATGTGGACGCAGGTGAACATCGGCCTGATATGATCCGGGCTTACCTTCAACCGGTCTGATCGAGACCTTGAACTCACGAAGCGGTTTTTCTGATTTCAGTTTTTCGCCGGCACCTGTCGGGTCTGCAAGGGTATACATCGAAAACCACTTATTAAGGAACATTTCAATATCTTCACCTTCCTGCAATGTCCCCAGTTTATCACGTAAAATTACCTTCATGTAATGTGCAAAACGCGAAACTGCCATTAAGTACGTAAGATGTACCGAAAGCTCTGCATTTGCAGTAGCCTCAGGGTTGTCATACCTGACAGGTTTTTGTGCCGAATGGGTCTTGAAGAACACCGCATAATTAGTATCTTTATAATGGCACAACGGTATAAATCCGAGATTGTCAAGCTGATTGTCGCGTCTGTCGGTAATAGCAATTTCAGTTGGACATTTATAGGAGATATCACCTGTGTCGGTTTTGAATGTATGTATCGGAAGTCCCTCAACAGTACCACCACCTTCCCGTCCGGTTATATTAACGCACCAGCCATATTTCGAAAAGGCATCAGTCATACGTGCAGCCATTGCCCATGCAGCATTTCCCCATAGGTATTTCGAGTGATCAGTACCATCCACTGCTTCCTGAAAATTGAATGTATCAACTTTTTCTCCGTTGTCACCATAAGGGAGACGAAGCAGAATTCTTGGCATGCAAAGTCCGACATACCGGGAATCATCAGAATCACGAAATGCAGACCAGCGGATCATTTCCGGGTTTGTAGACTTGTCGAATTTTGCAGCTAAATCACGGGGATCACCCAATTGCTCAAAACTCTCAAATCCAAATGATTTTGGAGACGGGGCAGTAATAAAGGGAGCATGTGATGCTGCAGCGATTCCTGACATATGTTCAAGAATCGTCATATCCTCATTGTCACCGACATTAAATGTGTAATCGCCGACAAGCGCTCCAAACGGTGATCCACCGGCAGTTCCGAATTCCTCTTCATAAATTTTCTTGAACATACTACTCTGATCAAATTCCACAGCATTGCTCAGGTCTTTCAGAAGATCTTTTTTAGAAATATTGATTACCTTTATTTTGAGCATCTCATTGGTTTCACTCTGATCAACAAGATATTTAAGTCCGCGCCATGCTGATTCGACTTTCTGATACTTTTCATTATGCAGTATCTCATTCATTTGAGCGGAAAGAAGCTCATCTATCCGTGCTATCTGAATGTCAATAGCTTTAAGCGCGTCATCAGCAACAGTCTGCCCCTTCATAATCGAATCTATATATTCGTTAAGTTCATCCTTAACCCGCTTCTGGGTTAAATCCATGCTGCTGAGAACCTGTTCAATAATGTCCTGCGTAGCGGATGTATCTGATACAGAACGATCCTGCGACAACACCTCTATATTTTCTTCACTCATTATTAGCCTCTCTTATTTAGTAAATTTATGATTGGGGATTTTTGAATATTTTTAATTTGCCCCAAGTGATGCTTTAATTTGTTTCCGCACATCAACATTTTTAAGAATTTCATTAAGGCTATTCTCAAGATCGGTATTCCCGTCCATCTTCTGCTTGAGTGATGCAAGACGTCGCCGTGCCTCCATCAGTTTACGCATAGGTTCAATTTTTTCAGCAATTTTTTCAGGGTGAAAATCATCCATATGCTGGAATTCAAGATCTACGTTCATTGTTTTTCCATCTTCCCCTGATAGCTTATCCGCCACACGAAAGGTTGCTCTTGGTTTACAACCATTAAGGATAGTATTAAAATTATCCTGGTTTATCTGAGAAAAATTTCTATCACTTATCTTGACTGGCCGACCTTTGGCGTCCTTTATTTCATTGTCACCGCTCAGGTCAGCGATAACACCCATTACAAAAGGGAGTTCCTTTTTTACTATTGCGTCAAGGGTCTCGACTTCATAGGAAATCTGTACCTTTGGCGGACGTACCCGTTCGAGTTTTTTTTGTTTGCTCTCAGGCATGGAAGTGGCTCCTTTCAATACATAACATTGTCTTTATTATATTGTTATCTTAGTTTACCGACGTTTTAGTTCTTTACAGCTCAGGATAACACTGCGAAATAAATTTTAAGACGCAATGGTATATTTTGGATCATACAGGCATATCCGCCTGCGAAAAAATTCAAGCTTTTCCACTGGAGCTTTTTTCTCCCCCAGGCTCCGGTATCCCGAGTATCCTATCTTGTAAACACGTGTAAACAGTTCCGGATCTTCCCATTCAAGAAGGTTGTATTTTTCTACACTCTCAACCAGATGATCAATAGCAGCCAGAGCGATCTCCTTGAGACCGTTTCCAAGGCAGAACTCAGCGAGTAGTATTCTCCAAAGGAACTGTTCTCGCCTGCATGATGCCTGTTGTAAACGTGAATGCAACAGGTTCATCCCTGCCCCGACAGATCCTTTAGCAGCCAATTCTTCAGCCTGCTCCAATTCGTTTACATAGTAGGAATACGATCTGCCGCCGAATATATTGTTACTTTGTCCACTGCCCCTGTTTGCCATCGCTGTCCGTATCCATTCAATCGTCTCAGGTGATGCGCATGGAGTACCGTCATCCAGTTTCTCATCCAGTATTTTGCGATTTGCAGATACATAATCGACTGTTGCAGAAGAGATAAAATAAGCGACGGTGTCGTAATCTGTTCCAAGACACTGTGCAGCCGTAACCTGAAACCGTTGCAGATCCAGCCAGTTATGACCGCCTTCTGTAAACACTATTTCCGATTCCTTTAACACATCGCTCCATTGCTGTAAAGCAAACGCTTCTGTAATTTTGTTGCGTCTGTCTTCAGTAATGATACCGGTGCTGTCATATGCTGTATTAGTAAACCATTTACAGACCCGGTGCACCAGATATCCCAGTGGATCCCCGGGTGATTTTTCCACAAAGTAATTTGCACATGTGTCAGTTCGAACTATAGCATCAGTAATATCATTTGGTTCCAGACTTACAAAGCAGGAATTTGCCGGAATATCAGCTGCTTTACGCTGTTCATTTTCTCGCTCAAACGACTCAAAAACAGTAGTAATTGACTGCTCTTTCTCAAGGCTGGCTGCCATTTTCTCCTGATTTATATTTTGCCTGAATATATCACATTGTAAATTGATCCGATCCCTGAAACCCCACAGATGATTCCGGAGTTCAGTGAGATTGGGAGCCTGATCATCAAAACGTTCCTGTATGATCTTTTCGAGTTTGTCAAATTGTACTGTTATTACTTTAAATACTGCGGCATCATGCTCCGCAGCCGCCTGGTCGTTATATTGTGGAGAATATTCATGCAATTGCCCATAACGGGTAGTTAACCTGGCAATCAGCAGTTCCTCTAGTTTTTCAAGTTCGTTTGCCCGTGCTTCCCAGTCCTCATCTTCGCTTTGAGGATAGAGCTTTTCCCAGAAATTAGAAAATAGCCCGTTAATGAGAAGCAAACCATCTGCTATTGCGTTAAAGCCATATTGGTCTGTCCCGGCTTCGATAAGACGAACAGCAATCCCGAGGTCTTTGGTTTGCTCCAAAAGGAGCTGCTTTGCTTTTGTAAAGAGTCCTGAGTAATCCGGCTGGAAATTGGCAACACGCATCCTGTTCACGACATAACTCAGCAGATTATTGACATCTCCGGAAAGTCGTGCATTTATTCCGACCGGATCATTTCCCGGAATCGGCATTAACATTGCATCGACATCAAATACAACCGGATTGTAAACATAACGATCCTGTTCCTGCACACTTTTTTCAATACCGGTTTCTGATAGTGACGGAACAATAGTCCTGAGAAGTAGAGAAGCCTTTTCGATTCCGGAAATAACTAAACGATTCTCCTCATTTTGCTCAACCATGGCAGTTGCACGGTTCAATGCATCGAGTGCAGTTTCGACCAGTTGATGAGGAGTCATTGTATCCATTGTGAGTTTTTATTCCTTAATGATGATCATTCTTTTCAGAAGATTAATCCATTTGTACCGTTATCGGCTTTTGTGATAGAGACCGAATGGAAACCGATGTTCCAAACTATATAAGCAGTGCTGCTGCAATTGCAGATGAGGTTATCAACCAATTCGGTATGAAAAATGCTACACGCGGTATTTTTTTCGAAACTGCATGAGATTTTTTACGATTATGTCGGGTTTGCATCCGGGTTTTAATCAGTACGGTCGCCAATTGATGAATAACCTTTTCTCTATCCTCTGTTTTTCCAAGATATTGTCCCTGAAATCCTAATGCAAGACAATAAAAAAAGGTTTCCAGTGTTGCATAATTGGAATGAGGATCAGACATAAGCTCCCGTAGATCTTCAAAAAATTTTTCTCCGGCGATCTGTTCATCATAGTATTCAGATTGAAGCGGTCGTGCGTTCCAGAAGTCAGCACATTTTCCCGGAATACTCCGTACAGTTTCGTCAATAAGCGCAATCAGTGCAAATTTAACTGATTCTACTATTCTTGTGTCAATTCCCATTTCATCGCAGTTCTTTACAAACATTTCGATATAGAGCTTTAGAAATTTACGAAGCGATTCCGGTGTCCCTAAATCCTGCTGCTCCCGCATACTGATAATAATCAGAAATATATCATTGCATAGTGTACTGATAGAAACTGTTGGATCCATCAGTTTGCTCAAATTGATATTAAGTGTGTAGGTAGAAATGGTTTTTTCCAGATTATTCAGCATCGCAAATCCTTACCTCATTTTTATAGCCAGTAATTCCATGGAAAGATTTTGTAACGTACTGGGAAAATAGAAGGCAATATTGTTTGCGTTCTGTATTTTCTGCCAATGAATACCTTCCCGAATAAGATTAAAATAGAGATAATCTTTTTTTGTGGCCAGATCAGCAGGCGGATTTACCGGTTCAAGGCGCAGTCCGGGTAATGCACCTATGGTCAGACGTGATAACTCATCGCGTGATGTCATTTTAATGGATCGTCGCACTGTGTTAATAATTGTTTCATGTGATGCATCGGCACTTAGACCGAGATAAAACTCTCCCTGTAAAAGCAGTGATGTATCATTGATTACACTAAGGTATGTTGCGTCAGCAGTTCTCTCTATTGGAATTTGAATGTTCCTGGATGAATAATCCGACATTAAAATTGCATGAATTGACGAATGCATAATTTCCAAAGAACGACAGGGGTCATCATGATCATAGGATGGTAATGGAGAAATTTCATTCTCCTGACCAAACGCCTGAAGTGCTCCGGCAAGTTGCCCA
Organism: Fibrobacter sp.; assembly: GCA_012513915.1. Classification (GTDB taxonomy): domain Bacteria; phylum Fibrobacterota; class Chitinivibrionia; order Chitinivibrionales; family Chitinispirillaceae; genus JAAZBG01. Next base: position 24,303 of record JAAZBG010000111.1, on the reverse strand, counting down.
ACCTGACAGTACACGGTGTAAGGATGAACCTGTGTGGCCTTTTGATAATAATGGTCAAGCAACGGTATATGTGTCGTTAAAATCGTAAGAAGAAATTGATTCGCAATTTGTTCAGGCGTTGAGATAGAGAAAATATTTGAAAGCTGCTTTCTTGCTTTAAGCAGCTCTACACTTTTAACATGAAGTTCGGCAAGAAGAGCTCCAAACTTTTTCATGTAACCATTGGACGCCCCTATAACTACAGCGGCGGGAGAGATACTTTCATCAATGATTATTCCATCATTGACTGTACGTTTAAGACGCGCTATACGGAGTGAAGATACTGCATCAAGAGATTCTCCCTCAAAACGGATTGAAAAATTACATTTTCCAATTTCGATCTCTTCAGATGTGCTGCCGGAAACCTCGTCAATAATCGTCTCTACTTCCGTTTTATATCGCATATCACCTGAACTGTTATCAGAACAAATCGGCCTTCCTGATTGTGCCAAAGGAAGCGTCAGATAAACATCCAGATGAGTTTTCTGATGACTGAAATGCTCTTCCACCGATCGGATTGCCGGTATCCTGTTATCGAGAGGTATACAAAAAGGTGTTCCGTCAGGCATGATACCACGAGCTTCAGTAAGAGCAAATTTTCCTTTGTTTAACAGATTTATATCAAGTGAGCAGGATGCAAATCCATACAATAACGGCATTGCCACAGCATTTGTCTGCTGTACAAAATTCAGCAGGTATCTTTCAAATTGTTGAAAATGCTGCGGAAGTACGAAAAGTCCGTCTTTCCAGATAACCTTATCGGTAAGCATAATAAGTATTCTTTTCTCTCAGACAGTTCATAGTTAATACTGACCGAACTTGTGTCAACATTTTTCTTTTGTGTATTTATTTTTAGTATAAACACAACCATATTCACACATATTTTGGTATATTTAACTTGTAAGAATTATAATTAGTTCTAATCTTTTTAATATATATTATCATATCGGGTTACGCCAAAACTAAATGTTACAGATTGAAATTATTCGTATGGTCAATTGTTTTAAAACAGATCAACTGCAATTCCTGATAAACATTTTGTAAAGATACCCGTTTTTAATTATTTACGAAAGTTATCTTTCCAAAAGGGAGTTTTGCAATGTTTTCATCACGAAATAAGACTAACTTTTTTAAATCGTTGTTTGTCATTTCTTTTTTCCTTAATAGTGTTGCAGTTGCCGGAGGGAATGGCAGCCTTACAGTAACATCAGATCCTCCAAATGCATCAATTTCTATTGATGGTCAGTTGATAGGGCAAACACCACTGCTTAAATATTCTTTACCGGCAGGACAACATACAATTTTTCTGCAGGACCAGACTCAACAGAATGATTATACCAAGATTGTTGAAATTACCACGAATAACGAAACCTCTTTAAATGTTCCCCTACAAAAAGATTATGGTAAATTGACAGTAACCAGTAAACCTGATAACTCAGAGGTTTTTCTCTTAACTCCTATAGGAAAAACGCCGCTCATTGACGAATTGATACCTCAGGGTACATTTACCCTCGAAGTCAGAGGTCCTAACGGACGTTATCTTTCATTGAAGAAAAACAACATCTACATAGATAAAAGCAATCCTTCCGTTATAAATGAAAACCTCCGTAAAAAGATATTTACTAAAAAAGCATGGTTTCAAATAGGCCTCGGAGTCGCATCTGTATGTTCCTATACCTGGAGTTTCAATCGAGGATTTGATGATAAGCACAGGAATCAGTCAATCCCTGGATTTGTGCTGGGTACAACTCTACTGACAGGTTTGGGAATTTCGACCCTGTTTTGACCATTCGTTTGTAATTACACCAACAACAGCATTCATCTGCGACACCCGGGCTTTCAGATCCCGGGGTCACCAATACTTGCATCATCCTGATATTCAACCTATATTTATACTAACAGCAAAATTGTTCAGTGAAGATAACTATCGACAGACAGAAAAACTTACCGGCGTATGAAATTACCTAAAAAAACACTTCTGATTACAATAATTAGTATTTGTTGTTTAGCACTTGCTGCGGGAATATATTTCGGATGGCCAACGATTAGCAAAATTATCCGGAACAGTACATCAAAAACAGAAGTTTCACCTCCTAATACCCATTTCAATAAATCAAAAATCCAGGAGATTCTGGAAAACGACAACCTTACCCGTAATCAAAAGGCACTACAGTTAAACAACATGGGATATCAGCTTTACAAAAAAAACCGTTATGGTGAAGCTATTGAGTATTTTGAATTTGCACTCGAATTTGATAATACATTTATCGCCGCACATCATAATCTCGCCTGTGCTTTACTAAAAGAAGACGTTGATTGCAATATGGCTAAGGCATTTAACGAAATAATTTTTGAACTCCATCTGGATCCGGCAAGGAAAAATGTAGTCGTCAACGACTCGGATCTTACTCCGCTTAGATTAACAAAAGCATTCTCTGTTCTGGATAACGGGTTTCCGCAAAATGACAGTCTTTTAAAAATAATGCTCGTCGGCCGGTGGTATAAAATGAAACGCCGTGCCTATGAACCGGATATCCACTTCGGGAGCAACACCCGCGGTACATTTTCACTGATAAATAAAAGCGGACAACCCGAAAAAATTGAATTCAATTATTATGTAATCGACAGAGTGATCACTATTACATGGCAAAACGAAAAAAATGTGACGGTCAAGAAACAGCTCCAGATAATGTATGATTTGAACAGGATGATTATAATCAGGGATATTGAGGGATTTGATTGCTGGTCTGAGTTTAAAGAGTGTGATTCATAAGAATAAAATACACCGCTGCTGTTCAGATACAGGCATGGCGAAAGGACACTGATGGGTATTAGAGAACATTACGATAGTTTTCTTGGAGCTGTTTACTCCTGGACAAAAGGTGATTTTTATGATTGCGTAAAAAAATGCGAACAATATTTTATTGAAAATGGTATCAACAGTAAAAATAATCAGCTCGCAATTGATCTTGGCTGCGGTAATGGAACACAGTCTGTCGCACTTGCAAAGCGTGGCTATAAGGTCATTTCTGTAGATTTTAACAAACAGCTGCTTATCGAATTATATCAAAATAAAGGTGAATTACCGATACTAATCGTTGAAAACAACATTTTCACCTACTTGTCAAGCATCCAGGATCTCATGCCGGAAGTAATTGTATGCATGGGTGATACACTTTCACTTTTTTCTACGTTTGATGAGCTCAAAAAATTGTTTACAACATGCTACAACATGCTTACACCGGGCGGAAAATTTATCATTTCATTTCGGGATTATAGCAATCCATTAAATGGAAACAGCAGATTTGTCACTGTTCGCTCTGATGAATACCGTATTTTTTCATGCTTTCTTGAGTATTTCGAAACAGCAGTTGGTGTAACGGACATTCTTTATGAGTTTAATAACGGACGGTGGACGCAGCTTGTCAGTTCATATAAAAAATTACGAATTACCGCGCATGATATACAGCAGTGGCTTAACGATAGCGGCTTTAAACAGGTATCATCCCTGACTGTCAACCGTATGATTCATATAATCCTTGAGAAATAAAAAAGGACATCATAGTGATGTCCTTTTTTATAAGCTTAAACGGTTCCGACTGCACAGTGAAATAGTGTAACACACTGTGCAGGAATTTCGCTTATTTTGCAAAATTTCCCCTGATCAAAATTTCTTTACGATCAGGATGATTTGTTGCAATTGTAAATGTTCCGAAAATACTTGATGTGTACTTTGGTGCAAAGATTTCAAGTTTATATGCTTTGTATCCCGCTGCAACAGTAGAATCAGATGGACTGAGTTTATAGGTAATCGGCAATTTCTGTACTTTCTTTTCGTCAGCAGTTACATTATCAACATTAAATGAAATTGAATTGATTTTTAAATCCTGCTTTAATGAAGTCAGTGTAATAACTTTACTTTTTACACCTGTTGAATCAAAACGCAAATAATTTTCTGACAAATCAATAGCTGCCTGAATAGTTGCTTCAATGGTAAGACGTACAGGGGCTTTATCAACATTCGAAACAACCGAGATTGCTTTTGAAAATGGTCCGCTATGATACCCCCTGATATTTACCTCAGCTTCAATTTTTGTTGATTTACCCGGTTCAATAAGACTGTCAAACTTCACAACGGTGCAGCCGCATCCGGGCTTTACCGTCACCAGTCTTAGAGTAGAATCTCCAGTATTTTTAATGTTAAATGAAGCCGCAATTTTCTCAGTTACACCCTCAACTGCCACACCGCAATTAAAAGTCTTTGTATCAAACTCAATTTGCGGACCTGCAAAAGCTGCAGCAGCAAAAATGAAACAGGCCGCTACTGCAGAATACATTCTGTTCATAAAATGACTCCGTTGAATGAAAAATAAAAATCTGATTAAGTACTGATAAAATAACATAAGTAACCGCATTTATCTAAAAAAAAAGTGCTCTTACCTTTACCTTCATCCATACCATCTGCGTATAAATTCGCCAGATTAAAATTGTGCACCGCTCTTTTTGTGTAGAAATACGAACTTTTTATTAAAATATTTGCCTTTGTAGCAAAACAAAAGAAAATAAATAAAATAACATTCCGAATAGTATTTTCTATCCTTATCGTAATATCGGTTCACATTAATCCCGGGAAGTCTATGGAGAAACAGTATAATCCATCACAGGTAGAAGATCGTTTGTATAAAAAATGGATGGAGCAAGGGCTCTTTCACGCTGATGCCGCATCGAAGAAGCCATCATATTCAATTGTTATTCCACCACCAAACGTAACTGGTGTTCTACATATGGGCCATGCGCTTAACAACACTATTCAGGACATTCTGATCAGATTCAAGCGTATGACCGGATTCGAGGCCCTCTGGGTACCGGGTACTGACCATGCCGGAATAGCAACGCAGAATGTGGTTGAACGAAAACTTGCCAAAGAGGGTTCCAACCGTCATAAACTTGGACGTGAAAAATTTGTGGAAAAGGTCTGGGAGTGGAAAAAAGAGTATCACGCCACAATTTCGAACCAGTTAAAGAAACTCGGAAGCTCCTGCGATTGGGATCGTGAACGGTTTACGATGGATGAGGGTCTCTCAAAAGCTGTACGGAAAGTGTTCGTTCAGCTCTATAACGAGGGGCTTATTTACAGAGGTAAGTATATTATAAACTGGTGTCCACGTTGTCAGACCGCTCTTTCAGATGAAGAGGCAGAGCATAAAGACTTAAAGGGAAAATTGTATCACTTCAAGTACCCCTATGAAGATGGAAGCGGGTATCTGATCATTGCAACGACCCGTCCGGAAACAATGCTTGGAGACACAGCAGTTGCTGTCAATCCAAAAGATGAACGGTATAGGGATAAAATTGGTAAAAACATCTTATTACCGCTTGTTAACCGTCCTATACCAATTATCTCCGATGATTATGTTGACCGTGAATTTGGTACAGGTGCAGTAAAGGTTACTCCGGCCCATGACCCGAATGACTTTCAGATGGCACAGCGCCATAACCTTGAACCGATCGTTGTTATGGATGAAACTGCATTTATGACAGGTCCGGTTCCCGACAAATATAAAGGTATGGACCGTTTTACTGCACGAAAAACAGTGGTTGAGGATCTTACAGCACTTGGCCTTGTTGAAAAAATTGATGATCACGACCATGCTGTCGGGCATTGCTACCGCTGTAGTACCGTTGTTGAGCCTTACTACTCTGACCAGTGGTTTGTCCGTATGAAACCTCTGGCTCAGGAAGCGCTTCAGGCAGCTCTTGATAACAAAATTACATTCTACCCGTCACGGTGGCGTAAAACCTATATCGAATGGATGGAAAATATCAGAGACTGGTGCATCTCCCGCCAGATCTGGTGGGGGCACAGGATTCCGGTATGGTATTGCGATTGCGGGGAGATGATCGTTACCGAAGACGACGCACCGTTATCGTGTCCAAAATGCAACTCCACCAAATTACGCCAGGATGAGGATGTCCTTGATACCTGGTTTTCATCATGGCTTTGGCCTTTTTCGACAATGGGGTGGCCGGATGTTACACCGGATATCAACAAATTTTATCCAACCAATGCACTCGTAACAGCACCGGAAATTCTATTCTTCTGGGTAGCCCGCATGATCATGTCCGGGCTTCACTTTACAGGAAAGCTTCCATTTACCGAAATCATTCTCCATGGAACGGTTCGCGATAAGTCCGGCCGGAAAATGAGTAAATCACTCGGAAATTCAATCGATCCGTTGGAAATAATTCCTGTCTATGGTGCTGATGCCATGCGGTTCAGCATTATTATGATAACTGCTCAGGGGGCAGATGTATTTCTCAGTAAAGACACTTTCGATATTGGAAGAAATTTTGCCAACAAACTCTGGAATGCATCACGGTTTCTTTTGGGTAATATCACTGACAAAATTACCATTGAATCACTTCCTGATATGTCAAGACTAAAAGCGGAAGACCTGTGGATTCTCAGCCGGCTTCAGAAGACAATCGCTGATGTTTCAGGCGGCATATCCGGATTCCGATTCAATGAGGTCTGTCATACCATTTATGACTTTACATGGCGTGATTTTTGTGACTGGTACATTGAAGCAAAAAAAGCTGATCTGTATCAGGATGACAATGCACAACGCAAGGCTGATGCACTTGCGCTTTCGGGATATATACTTGCATCCATACTCAAGCTGTTACATCCTGTAATGCCATTTATCACCGAGGAAATATGGGGTTTTCTGCGCGAAAAAGTATCGTTCCCGAAAGTAATTGACAGCGAATCAATCATGACTGCATCATTTCCTGTTACTGATAATTCTTTTGTAAATTTACAAATTGAACAAAACTTTACGATGCTGCAGGATATTATTACCGCACTGCGTACAATTCGTTCAGAAAACAACATTCCACCGGATAAAACCGGAACCGCAGTCATTATTCCATCAACTGCTGACGCACAGGCGTTTATCGCGACACAGATTTCACTTGTAAACCAATTCGGCAAACTCTCCTCAACTGAAGTGTCGCTGAACGCAGCAAAACCTTCATTTGCGGGTTCAGCGGTGGTCATGGGTACACAGGTGTATCTGAGCCTTGAAGGGCTAATTGACAAAAAGGTCGAAATTGACCGGTTATCAAAAGAGATCGATCATACCCGGAAACTTGCAGAAAGTACAAAACAACGTCTTGAAAATGAAAGCTTTGTTGCGAAAGCTCCTCAGGATGTTGTTATAAAAGAGAAAGAAAAACTTCAGGGTTTATTCAGCAATCTTGAAAAACTCGAAAAAAATCTTGCCGCTTTGAAGAGTTAATGGTCTGATTATAGTATAGCCATAAGTTCGATACCTGTATCGCCCTTATGGCTGATACTCTATCCTGAATGAGATTTCAGGGTAGTAACAGCACCTTGATTCAACACCTGTTTTAATTGACCTATCATAAAATGTTACGCGTGCCATTCTATTGATAAACAAAAGTTTCCATATTAAGGACAAATTTGATGTTTGTGGAGATTTTCTGTGTAAATAATATTATAATATATGGTGATGCAGCAAATCTGAATGAGATTCAGGATGCACGATGAGGCGTTCCATTAACAATCATCCGGTGTTGTTCCTGTTACAAACTTTTAGAGCCACAGTTTTCTTGTGAGAAAGTTCAGGTGACATTGATGCAGTTTATAAAGCTTAGTATCCTGCTTGCACTGCTGACGTTTATGTTTGGGTGTGCCTCGACAAAGCCTGTTCTGCTTGAGGAATCTACAAGTGATGGTCAGGTCAGATATTCCGTAATTATAAAGGGTAAGGAAAAACTTAAAATCTATGAGGGACTTTACACGGCATGGTATCCTAATGGAACTAAAAAAACCGAAGTGAACTATGTGACAGGATTGAAACAGGGTACCGAACTCTTCTGGGATGCTTTTGGAATCAAACTTAGAGAAACCAAATACGATAAGGGACTTAAACAGGGAAAAGAGATTCATTGGGATACACGCGGCCGACTGAAAAGGGAAGTCATGTACTTCAACGATTTACAGGAAGGACCCGAAATAACCTACGACACAGCAGGGAATAAAATCAAAGAGGAGTACTACTCTGCAGGTGTGAAAACCGGAACCGAAACCGGTTATGATGAGAATGGAAGAAAAATCTATGAATCCCAGTATCTTAATGGCAAGAAAAACGGGGTTGAATCTTTCTATGATTACAGTTCCGGCGATATTCCTACAGTAACCGTGATTCAATGGATTCAGGGCGAAGTAGCACCGTAACAAGATCAAAATCAATTTTATAAATTTTTATCTGAATTCATCATTCGGTGTACATACGCAACCGCATCAACAAGTGATTGACGTAACTCTATAAATTCATTAAACATTGTAAGATTAAGCAAATCGATAATTGTATCGTTGGCACCAAAGGCACAGATCTTTTTATTTGATTTAATTGAATTTTCCGCAATTCTGGCAAGTGCACCAAGAACCAGTGATGACAAATAGTTGCATTGCGACAGGTTCATGATCATATATAATTTTTTGCCCGCTGATGTATCAGAGATTTTTCGAATGATTTCGAGGCTCTCACATTGTCCAAGGATCCTTCCGCTTACGGTTACAAGCAGAATATCAGGCTCAAGTAATTCAGCCGTGAATAATTTTTCTATTTTATTCTTTTTTTCAGAAAGCTCTCCTAAAAGCGTATCCAGTTCTGTCTGATCAAGCATACATCCGCTTCCTGTTTTACTATTAATTGATAAAAAAGTTTCTATTAAAGTATAGCATATTTACAATTTATTAGCCAGAGTATTGTTATCTATCCATTATACAGTAATCCATTCACTATTGAGAATGGTAAATCGTTTAAAACGCACCATAATTCTTAATTATTTGGCATAATAAACTATTTTTGGTTAGATTGGTAATAAATTGAAAATTATTGTTTAAATTCTCTAAATATGGTGAAACGGAGGCGATATGCGCATCAACATAGGTAAGTTACTGGCATTTTCTGTAGTACTGTTTATGGGTTCCTGCTCGGATCCGGCCGATAATCCACTCCAACCTGATGACAGTGGTAATAATAACAATAATGGCACTAAAACGCTTGTTGTTACTGAAATTTTATACAATTCAGATGAAGATTCACTTGAATTCATTGAAATTAAAAACGTCTCATCATCGCAGGTATCGCTTAAGGGAACATATTTCTCAGAGGGTATTGATTTTAAATTTGCTGATGATGCCGTGATTGAAAAAGGGCAGTACCTGGTTTTAACCAACTCAAAAAATCTATTTGAAACAAAATACCCTGGTGTTGCTATCGCTGGAGTATATAAAGGAAGACTTAACAACAGTGGTGATGGCTTCGAGCTTACCGGGCCGGATTCAAATGAAATTTTCTCTGTAGCATATGAAACATCCGGTTTTTGGCCGGTTCTCGCAGACGGACTCGGTCATTCGCTTGTAACAGTAAACGAGTCTGATGTCGGCGATCAGAATGATTATAATGACTGGATTGCATCAGCCAGTAAAGGTGGGTCACCAGGGGCTAAAGATCAGGCAAAACAATTTTCACCAGTATATGTTAACGAAGTCATGGTTTCAACATTAACTGACAGGAAAGATCAGATTGAGCTTTTCAATCCATCATTAACCGAATCGGTGGATGTAAGTAATTTTTTCATAACAGATGACAGAAAAAAAGCAAAAAAATTCAAAATCCCTGCCGGTTCAGTGATAGAACCAAATGGTTATTTAGTATTGACACATGAGCATTTCGGGGATTCTGTTGCAGTTTCCACCGGAGGCGGTTTTATATATCTATACAGTGCTAACGCAAACGGAGATTTTACAGGTTATACACATGGAATTAATTACGAGGATAACGATGATGGTGCAACATGTGGTTTGATTAAAAATAGTGATGGGCTCTTTTTTACCTGCAACCTCATAACTCCGACCATTGGTTCTGCTAACAGTGATGCACGGATGGGGAGTGTTGTAATTAGTGAAATTATGTATCATCCTGAAGATCGTGATGCAGAATTTATCGAAATCGTTAATGTTTCAGATGACAGTATTCCTTTATTTTCAGCCGACTCTTCCTGGAAAGTAAAAGGTGTTGCTTTTGAATTTCCTTCAAAAACAACGCTCCCACCTAATGCGGTATGTTTACTTATTGATATATCACACTCAGTCAGCGAATTTAAAACAAAATATGACATTAGTTCAACTGTATTAGTATTCCAGTATGATGGCAAATTGTCAAACGATAGTGAGATGATCGCTTTGGAAAAACCCGGAAAAACGTATCAGGATTTAAATGGTATCGACCAGACTCCTTATATTACCGTTGACGCCGTATTATATAACGACCGTAATCCATGGCCGAGAAAAGCCGATGGTGATGGTTATTCCCTGACACGGAAAGACCTTACTAAATGGGGAAATGAACCATCAAACTGGCGGGCATCAGATTTATTGGGTGGTACTCCGGGAAAATTGTAAAATTTTAAACTTCACTTTGTCTACCAAAGTGTACATCTTTTAAATCAAAAAAAATCCTGATGGAATGCCCATTAGGATTTTTTTTTATGCGTGTGCTTCATATTACCAGAACCAGTATCTCATTCTTAAGGTTTAGTAATTGCTATTGCCCTTCTCATTTCCTGTGTTGGCAACACATCGAGATTTTTGCCAACACAGGTTAATTTTTATGTTTATTCTAAACAGTTCAGCTTGATTAAAAAAGTCAATTACTAGCCGGATTTCAAAAATAGTCGTTTTTTTCAAAACAGATAAAAAACCGGCAGAATTCGATAATGTACCATCACAAAACGATAATTATTTTTTTATCAAATAACTACTCTGGAGATTACAATTTAATTTCTGATAATTTATTTACCCTCTATTCGGTGCAGGAGAGAGCATCGGGATAAGGAAGCTTTATGAAATTGCGCAACGTTATCGTGCTTTGTGTGTTTTCACTTATTTATTGTACAACAAATAAAGGGCCGGATATCACAAACACAGGAGGGGATTCACCTCTGTTCAAATTCGCTTCTTCATGCCCTGTGGTAATCAACGAAATTTGTCCCAACAACGCCGGTAACCTCCGTGACGAATCCGATGAGGATCCTGACTGGATTGAATTATACAACAAAAGTGATACTGTTGTAAACCTGAAGGGGTTTGGATTGACAGATGATCCAAACGATCCGTTTAAATGGAAATTTGGTAATGTTTCCATACAGCCGCATCAATACATGATTGTATTCGCATCAGGTAAAGATATTACTACGATCGACACTGTTCCTCCACCTGATACATTAATATTCCTTGCAGCAAACGGATGGTCTGATTCCATTGTTGGCGGGAAAAGTTCAATCAGGCCCAATGAATACCCGGACATTGTTGCAACTGTTAATGGAAGGAAGGTTATCTCGGCTGTTATTAATTTAGTAGATGGTCGTCCGGGATTGGATTGGAGTTCAGCTAATATTACCCTGGCAGGGGGAAGATCATTTCCATCTCTTGGAACTGATTTTTCCATGTACAATACACTTGAACTTACCGCAACATTTGAAAAAGACAGAGACGTAGTATTAAAATTCCTGCAAGGTCCAGATATTGAAACATGGCTGACACCAAGTGTCACCATTAAAGGTACAGGCATTGAAAACGACAAGTACTTAATTTCATTAGTCAATGGTGTCAATGGCGTCAATTTAAAAAACTTTACAGGTTTTTCCATAGACGCCCCTACTTATGTTTTTAAACCAATAATCTTTAACATGACATTGGCACGTTTTATCCATTCCGGTCATTCGTGTCATACAAATTTTAAACTTTCAGAAAACGATCGTCTTCTTGTTCTCACAAATACCGACACACTGACACTTGATACAGTACAAGTAGCTGCATTGCCGGTAAATATTTCTATGGGAAAATTCAGATCCGATTGGAAAATTCTTGCAAAGGCAACACCAGGGAACGTAAACGATTCAACAGTGTATTCGTCAATTTCCGGGATACCGCAATGTGTCACCCATGGCGGTTTTTATACTACACCTGTTACTGTTGAACTGAAACCTGCTGGCAATAGTACAATTTATTACACCCTTGATGGTTCAGTCCCTGATATCAATAAAACAAAATATACTGAACCAATTACAATTGACAGTACAACAGTACTCAGATATGCCGGTATTTCTTCAGAATCACTTGTTTCAGAAGTCAAGACAGAGACATTCTTTATAAATGTTGAAACCCAATTACCTGTGATTTCAATTGTTGCAGAACCGGGAGCATATTTTGATCCCGATACCGGTATGTATATGGGTGGAAAAGATATGTCACCGGAGTATCCTTACTTTATGGGAAATTTCTGGAAAGATATAGAAGTCCCGGCTACGGTTCAGTTTTTTGAAAATGACAAAACACTGAAGTTTACAGAAAATGTAGGTACAACTATCATGGGAAACTGGAGTCGGGCAGAACGTAAAAAATCACTCGGGATAAAGTTTAATGAAAAATATGGTGCATCAGAATTAAAGTACCCATTATTTCCAAAATATCCCGCAACTACCAGATTTAAGAAATTTGTTCTTAGAAATAATGGAGGTAATTTTGGTTATGGTTATTTCAACGATCCTTTAATGCAGAGCCTGATTGATGGAAAAGGAGTTGACTTTCAGAAATACCGGCCTGTTGTAGTATATATAAATGGGCAGTATTTTGGATTGCATCAACTTATGGAAGCAGCTAATGAAAATATTGTACTCAGTCACCACGGGCTCGAAGAAAACCAGATAGATTTCTTTGATGTTGGTGCAATTCTCCAGGGAACACCATTACACTGGAATTCTGTAAAGAGTTTACTTAACAATTATGTAAACAATACGTTCCCTGATAGTGCATACTCGAAAGTAAAAGAACTTGTGGATGTCAATAATTATATTGATTATATGGCATTTGAAATGTTTATCAATAACATGGACTGGCCCGCGAACAACATGCGTTGGTGGCGCTCCAAAGACAACGGCAAATGGCGATGGATTGTGTATGATACCGATTACGGCTTTGGAGGCTGGGCTCCCGACCCATCCCGCAATACCGTTTCCAATAATATGTTTGAATATGTTTTTGCAGACCCAAATCACGAATCTACCGACTATCCTAATGGCGGTGCGTGGGTATATCTTTTGAGTTCATTAATGCGTAATCAGACATTCAGGGAGGATTTTGCAAACCGGTATGCAACACTGCTGGCAACAAATTTCTCATCTCAGAATATTCTTAACAAAATTGACACAATGTATAATGAGATCCTGGCGGAAATTCCAAAAGATTCAGTGCGATGGAATCTTGCTGAGTATGGTGGTTCCACGAAAGGAATTGACCAATTAAAATCATTCGGTTCGCAACGTGGCCAGTATGTGCTTGCACATATTAAAGATTACTTTAAGGCACCAGGTACTTATAGCTTGTCAATACAATCGACAAATGGAACTGTGACCATTAATGATATGTCAATACCATCCAACTATACAGGTACCTATTTCACCACAATTCCTGTCCGGTTAACTGCAATCCCGGCAAATGGGCGGATTTTTAAGTCGTGGTCTGATGGAAATCTTGAAAATCCAAGAAAACTTTTATCTGAAAGTGATATCTCATTAACAGCAGTTTTTCAGTAAAAGAAAACTGTTTCAGCTCTTGTACATTAGAAACACGTCCCTTCCCGCGTTCAAGGCAACGCGACCTCCCCCCGCAGGAGGGAGGTAATATTTTGATTTTAAATAATTACACCTCCCTCCTGCGGGGGAGGTCTGGCTGCTTTGAGCCAGGGTGGGGGCGCGCAATTGGCACAGCTGTAACATATCAAGCTTAAGTAACAACATTACCTGCGGGGGATTTAAGGGGCGAGTCTCAAACGCAATTTGTTTTTACTGAGGAAATTAACATTACTCGTTTGTTAACAAAGACACTACTTTTTTATCAAGATCAAAAAGTCCATCCTCACTATCATCATACAAAAAAAGTGCCATTCGGGATGGTTGAAGCCATTGTGTATTGTGATAAACCCTTAGTGGTGTCAATATACACAGTTTGTTCATAGTTTCACCGAGTTTTTCAGCAATAACATCATAAGAATCCGGAAGTTTACATCGTTTTTTTGAAATCATCCTCATTAGACAGTGTTTCTCCGGTGCGATCCGGCTCCTTACCGAACGCGCAATATGACTCATAACATATCGTCCGTTTATTTCGATTATTGGAGCCAGTCGCTGATATCCATATCCGGTATCATACACAAAACTATCAAAACCGGCCGGACCGTAATAACCGGCTTTTATCATTTCGCTGATAACAATGGACGATGCATGTTGTAACCCGCTTTTCCATTTGTCAAGAACTGGATCAGCAGGACCACAATAAATACCAAAAAATGCTCCGAAACTATTGGAGAACAACCGTTGATAACGCACATATTCAACAGTGCCATCCTGATGAATTAAGCAATTTGTTGACAAATCACAAATCCGGTTACACCATCGTTCAATAACAAATCCACCATGTCTACAGTACTCTTTGACAAGTTCGTAACTATCGGAAAAATCGGCTTCCGATACAAGTCGTTTGAAACCGAATCCTGAACCTCCAAATGCCGGTTTGATAACCAGTGGATATGTCAAATCCGATGATTGTCTGAATCTGTTAAAATCATCAATAGTACTGCAAAAACATGAGCCCTCAACGCCTAATCCATAGTGTAAACCAAGCTCATGGCAGAATTTACGGTTATTAATCCTGCTGATAATAGCTGTATCAGGTTTGTTACAGATCGCATTACAACGAGAAAACACGTCTTCTGTTGCCGTGGTCCATCCCCAGGCAGTTCCAGTTACAGATTGAAGAGGGTTTTTTTGGCTTCTGTTAATTATTGATGCTGGCGGCGGTATCCCTTTGCTGCGCATATAGTCAATAAAACTCTGCGGCATTGTAAAATCAATAATTAACTGATCTGATTCGTTGCACAGTAAATAAAATAAAACTCCCATTTCAAGAGCAGACCTATGAACTTTATCAGTTGGATAACCGCCGAGTTTTAAATCAAACAGAGGGTCACAATACCAGGATGTATCAATTGTTTTTCTTGTCATGTTATTGTTATGTCACTATCAGCACTACCTGACATGTTCTTTACTATACCATTTTATTATGTCTGACTTTTCAGAAATCCTGATTGGATACTTTGGTATTCAGTACAAGACCTATGAGAATTGCTACTGTCAGTGTGAATGAACCGCCATAACTTAAAAACGGAAGTGGTATACCCGTTACAGGCATCATACCCATTGTCATCGCAGAATTTACAAAAATATGAAAACCGATTATTGACATTGCACCAATCACTACCAGATTGAAAAAACGGTTTCGCAGCGATTGTGTAATTAAAAATCCTCTCACAAGTAAAAATAAAAACAGTAAGACTACAAGCGTACAACCTGCAAACCCGAATTGTTCACCTAAAACGGAAAAAATAAAATCGGTGTGCTGCTCGGGTAAAAATGATAATTTTGTCTGAGTTCCCTGCAAAAATCCTTTACCGTAAATATGCCCTGAACCGATAGCCACTTTTGATTGAATAACCTGATACCCCGCTCCAAACGGGTCAGCCTGGGGATTAATAAAGGATATGACTCTCATCTTCTGATAGTCTTTTAGTACTGAATTCCATACAACCGTGACTATTGTCGCAGTGAAAAGGTTGGCAATAATAACCCCGATTGAAATAAATAATGCAGGCCGTAAAAAATATAATAACGCACACAATCCACAAAAAAAGAGACCCCATGGAATTGAACCCAGTATTCCCCAGGAGTGATGACTTTCATAGGATAAAATCAGCGGAATCGCTGATAGGGTTAGTGAAATAACCGGCGACACAAGCAGAAATACCTCAAAGAATGTAAGACCACCCCAAAAAAACATCGGCAATGCCATTGCACAAAACACCATCGCAGTCCCAAGGTCCGGTTGTTTCATAACTAAAGCAAAAGGAACAAGAATTAGAATTCCAGGCATGATAAATGATTGAATATTGCTTAAACTTACTGTCTTTTCTGATAGATAACGGGCAAGCACAAGTAGCAGCCCGATTTTTGCAAATTCGGAAGGCTGCAATTTAAAACCAGCAACCATTATCCATCGTTCTGCACCTTTTGCAGATATACCCATAAAAAGTGCCGCAAGCAGCATTACGAGTGAAAGGCCATAAAAAATATAGGCAAATGCATGAAAATAACGCCCCGGAATTGAGGTTATTGCCATAATAACAAGCACTGCCATTATAATCCATAATATCTGCTGTTTATAAAGTCCAACCAGCGGCCCTGAATCGTGTATGACTGTTGCACTGTAAACAAGTGCAAGCCCTATCAGCCATAACATTATCGCTGCAAAAAAAAGAGGAATATCAAATGAACTTTTTTTATTAAGATCTTTCACGATCGATCACCTGCCTTCAGTAAGCTGCAAAAAAAGAATCAACAGCAGCTTTTACGGGTTTTACCATTTGAGTAAGTCGTTTAAGCAGTGTACTGTCCGTCGGATTGGTTTCTCTAAAAATCCGCTTGCCCTCTTCGGTTTCTGCAAAAAAATATCTTAATATATGACCCGCAATAGGGGCAGCAACAGATCCTCCATGCCCTGCATTTTCAACTGCAACCGCAATTGCAACTACCGGATTATCAACAGGAGCACATGCCACAAAAACAGCATGCGTTTTTTCACCATGAGGATTCTGTGCACTACCTGTTTTACCTCCGACAGCGATACCGGGAACAGCCGCCCGCCCCCCGGTTCCACGCTCTATGAGTACACTTGCCAACGCTTCCCGCATGACAGGAATGTTATCTTCGCTTATGTCTATGTGTTTTTTTAATTGTGGTTGATGCAGATTTACAAGATTTCCGGTTGAATCTCTTTCAGCTTTCATTAAAAATGGTGTGTATAAACTCTTCATATTACCAAGACCACCAATCATTAATGACAATTGAATCGGGGTTAGAATCTGCGCCTGCCCGATTGCAAGGTCAAGTACCAATCCCTGTGTCCACTTCCACCCTCTTTTTGCAAACCGTTTGTTATACGCAGCCTCGCCGCTAAGCCATCCACTTTTCTCCCCCACGATATCAATCCCCGTCGGACCATCAAGACCCATTCGTGATGAATACTCATTAATTATGCTATCCCCTACTTTAAGACCAAGCTGGTAAAAATACACATTACATGACTGCTGTACTGCACTAATTAACCCAACCGATCCATGCCCGGCCGGATTCCAGCAGCGTGCGATTCTTGATCCGATACGAAATGAACCATGGCAGGGAACAGCAAATCGGGTATCCTTTGACACTCGCCCGGATTCAAGACCCGCAAGTGCACTGACCAGCTTGAACGTTGACCCCGGTGGATACGTTCCGCTTATTGCCCTGTTATTAAGTGGAAGGTTGGGATCTGTTGCTATAGCCTGCCACTCTTTACTGCGCTCTGATGAACTCAACGAGAAAATATTTGGATCAACTGATGGCGAACTTAACATCACAAGAACCTCACCATTTCGAGGATCAAGCATTACAACAGCACCCTTCAGACTGTCAGGAAATGCATTGTCTGCAACCATCTGAAGACGTGCATCAATAGTGAGATAAAGATCATTACCGACAACCGGTTTAATTTGAGCAATATCAGGAATCGGACCAAGACTTTTCCCGTATGCGTTTACCTCTATGTACTCCTGACCGCACTTTCCCCGGATAACAGTCTCATATTGTCGCTCTATTCCCGATTTGCCAATAAGATCACCGTAGAAATACCCCTTCTCTTTTAATGAATCGAATTGTTCTTCAGGAATTTCACTCATATAACCGACAACATGAAATGCAGATTTCCCGAGAGTATACTCACGCCGGGATTCTGTTTCAACGATAATCCCCGGAAGCTCCATCGCATGCTCTTCGACAATACTGACCAGCTCCATCGAAACATCTTCGCGGATACGTGTCTGCTCAAATCTGCGAAGGAATGCTTTTCGAATGAGCCCCTCCAGTTCCAGACTGTCAAATACCTGATTACCAAGACTATCACGTATAAGACAGAGATTCTCAATTACCTGCTTACGTTGTTTTGCTTTAATCTTGTATGGAAGAACACAGATTGAATAGGATGGTCTGTTTCGTGCAAGGACAAATCCGTTTCTGTCAAGAATTTCACCTCGTGGAGGAGTAACAATCTTGAGACGCATTGCGTTTTCTTTCGATAAACGGATATGAAGATCCGCCTGAACAATCTGGATATAAAACAGACGAATGATAAGGAAACAATAGAAAATACTGATAATACCAATTATAACAAGACTTTTGGTATTTCGCTGTTGTTGATCATCCTGTAAAAGTGTTCCAAATGGCATGAATTATTACCGTCTTGTTTTTAATACTGTAAATTGCTCCCAGAGAATTGGAATCACTGCGAAAACTAACGTATAGAGTGCGCGAGGAAACGTTGGCCCTACGATTTCCTTTGCAACGGCACCAAGACTTCCACCACTTTTTACAACCTGAACCGCATATATACTCAGGTCATTGACAAAAAAAGTAAGAATAAGAATGATTCCAAGAATTACAGGGTCAAGACGCATCACCTTTTCATTGAACAAGCTGGCGAAAAATCCGGCAAGCGTTTTGGCAAGGGCACTTTGCCCTAATACTGAAGGCGAATAGATATCCTGCGATAATCCTATTATAAATCCTATGAATATTGCCGGCATCACACCGGTTTTAATTGCCATCATAAACAGAGCAAGCATTAAAAGATCAGGTTTAACGCCATAAATGGCCAGTGATGGAACCAGAGTGGTTTGTAGAATGAATGCCAGTAAAAATACGCCAAGCCAGATAAAAATTGTTTTAATCATTGTTTAAATCCAAGTGAATCAAATTCATGCATAAATGCAGACCACTGCGGTGACAACCGCATTACAAACAACTCCTCAATATGATTAAAATCAACAGATAACTTAATCCATGCTTTTTTAAACAGCGGGTCACTGCTGTCGCTGATTCTTACCACTGTGCCAATATGTAACCCCGGCGGGTAGATGCCTCCAAGTCCACTTGTAATTACGGTGTCACCAACAGCAACATTTTCATGGCTGCGGCAACGAAGATAATAATCAATACCGTTATTGTTTTCAAGTATCCCGATTGCACGGGACTTCCGGATCATCACACTCGTCCGGTTTGCAGGATCTCTTACCAGTTGTACAAGACTTAATCCACCCATTGACTGAACAACTTTCCCTACAACACCTTTTTCGCCAATAACAGGCATCCATTGATGAACGCCCTGATTTTTTCCGGCATTTATGACGATACTTCTGTTAAAATCTGATGGATCATGGGCAACAACTCTGACAGGAACAAAATCATAGGAGAAATTCTGAGCAAGATTAAGCATTCCACGTAACCGGTCATTTTCAGAAGCCTGTTCCTGAAATGCGGCAACCCTTGAACTCAAAGCCACCACATCCTGCCTGAGCCTGCGATTTTCCTCATAAATATTACTGATATTTGTAGCTTTATCGATAACAAACTGTAGCGGATAAAATACACTGGTTGTGAGAAACCGGACAGTTGCAAGCTGCTTGTTTTCAGGACTGGAAATCATTAAAAGGCTTATAACAACCGTTAAAACCAACGAACAAAAATTACGGTAATGTACTATAAACTCAATGATCCAATGCATTTCACCCTCAATTTGCCAACAAATTTACCAGCACCGGCCATTCAGAGATCATCCCTGAACTGCAGCAGCATCATTATGCCACTATGCATTTCAATAATGACCTTATAACTGCTTATTATACAATAACCGTTAAGCATTTATCAAAACGGATCACAGCCTTATTTAAAGATTATCTTGACCTTCTTCCTGTCGGCATAAGTACAGGCGAAAATTTATCAAGATCTTCAATAATTTTTAGTGCACCACGGGCAACGCAGGTCAAAGGTTCATCAATAACATTAACCGGCAGGTTTGTCTCCTGACGCAACCGTTCATCCAGTCCCCTGAGCTGTGAACTGCCACCAGTCATGATTATACCTTTATCAAGAATGTCCGCTGATAGTTCAGGCGGTGTCTGTTCCAGCGCCTGCTTTACAGCTTCAATAATAGTCGAAATTGGTTCATTAAGAGCATCACGGATTTCAGTTGAGGTAATTCTTAGCGTTTTGGGAATTCCAGCTACAAGATCACGTCCCTTGACTTCCATCTCAAGTTCATCCTCAAGTGGAAATGCTGACCCGATCTGAATTTTTATCTGTTCCGAAGTGCTCTCACCAACGAGAAGGTTATAGGTCTTTTTAAGGTATGAAATGATTGCATCATCCATTTCATCGCCCCCAATACGTACCGACATATCGCAAACCATTCCATTCAATGCAAGAACCGCAATTTCCGCAGTCCCTCCACCAATGTCAATTACCATATTTCCACTTGGTTCATTTACAGGAATACCCATTCCTATTGCTGATGCCATCGGTTCTGCTACAAGATGCACCTCACGTACCCCGGCACCTTCAGCAGAATCAACAACCGCACGCTTCTCAACCTCAGTAATTCCTGATGGTACCCCGATTACTGCTCGTGGACGAAAATAAAAGCGATATTTCTGAACTTTACGAATGAAGTATTTAAGCATCTGCTCAACAAGATCAAAATCTGCAATCACACCATCTTTCATTGGCCTGATCGCTTCAATTTCACCGGGAGTTCTTCCAAGCATTCTTTTTGCTTCAAGCCCTATTGCTTCAACTTTTCTTGTCGATTTGTTAATTGCGACAACCGAAGGCTCATCAATAAGGAGACCTCGTCCTCTAACGTAAATAAGCGTGTTTGCTGTACCAAGGTCAATTCCAAGATCGTTGGATAAAAAGGGAAATCCCATAGAGTGTAGCCCCATAAATTTACTGTTAAAAAAATAAACAATCTCAACAAGTAGTCTAATTGTATAGTGTAATTCTGAAAAATACAATAATATAAAACATCATGGTAGTTCCAAATGAGAAAATTTTACATTTTGTTTTTCAAAATGACTCTCATCCGGTATTTTGAGAAGAAAAATGACTGTAAATTGTCAAAAAGGTGGATATTTAAAACCTATCGCCAAACCATTTTTCGTTCAACAACATTTATCATAATTAATCGAATCGGAAAATGACTGGTTAATCACATTCCGGATCCATTACATTCAGTGCTTATTGCCCGTTCTTATGATCAGTATCCCCAACAGTTCCAGGTGAGTCTACCGGCAATGGAACAGAATCGGAAACATCAGGTGTCAATGCACCCTCTTCTTCAATCACGCTTTGCTTAATGGTTGACTGTACGGCTGGCAGTTCCTGAGTGGAGCTCTTCTCTGATGTTTTTTCCACCGTCGTATCCGTTGTCAAAGGAACAGGCTGTGACTTACCTGAGGTAGTGTCAGGGAGTTCCTTTAAAGGCCCGGCCACTGGCTGAGTAACCGTATCAATAACACCCATCGCTCCAGTTGTATCAATCTGCTGAACATTTACTGAGTCTTTTACTGAGTCTTTCAATGTATCTTTTGCGGCAGTACTATCTGTATCAGATACTTTTTTTATAATTCTCCTCTCAACCGGAGCTTTATATAATGGAACAGTATCCGTTTTTACAGCTGCTCCTGTGGTATCTGCCGTACTTGACGACGTATCCGGTACATCTCTCTTTTTGGCCGCCTGTGACTTTTTAGGCAACGCCAGACTATACGTCAGTCCGCTTGACCATTTCAAACCAACATCATCACCAGTTCTTGTTGGAATAAATGACACATCAAAAGCAAGATTTGTTACCTTAAGCCCAACGCCAATTGAAAACAGATCACTTTCAAAATTGATTCGTTTTCCGGCCCGAACCGCCAGTACCGGGAACAACCAGAATTCCACACCTATTGGCACCATCACCGTCTCGTAATTTTTACTATACACAACATCTGCGGCAACCGAGTATGCATATTTTTTATTCAGTGTATCATTCCAGGAAGCGCCACCCCTGACTGTAAAGGGAAGATAGTCAAGATTCAAATTGTGTTTGTCAAAGTATGAACTGTTTCTCCCGATATTGAGCGCTGCAGCTCCTGCATAGAGTTTTTTATCGATCAGGGTTAGCATAATTCCGGCATTTCCACATAAGCCATACGATGTGTATTCGCCGATCTTGCTTTGTATTCCTGTAAAAGCTACTGCAGCAGAGTAATTATCCTTAATGAATCCGCCACCAAGCATTCCGACAATCGATTGGTTTGATTGAGTAAATCCATTATATACACCGGTTTCATCCGCGACCTTGAATTCTCCTGTGGAATGGGATGTAAACCCGAAATCAAGAAACCATGATTTCGAAATAATTGCACTCTCTACATGTGCACGGTCCATATCACTGTATTGACGTCCATAATCAAAAGAAACATAGCTCCGACTTGTAATTGATGGAAGTGCCGGATTATAAAAGTAAATTCCCCTGTTTTCCGGAAGTGCAGTGCCTGCAGATCCCATTGAGATCGACCGCGAATTGATCGGATCCTCCAGAAACTCATAAAAAGCCCATCCCGCGTTCTTTGCATGTGCAGTTCCGGCTGCCATAACCGCGAGAAGCCCAAGGGAAATCATATTTTTTAATCGGGAAATCATTTGTAAACTAATCCTTATTTTCAAATTCTATAGTAATCTGTTAAAATCTAAACGAGAAGTCAAGCTGCTGATCGATACCTGCCCAGAGTTTATCAGTTGAAACTCCATAATTTGCATGAAGTCCTTTGACAATAGACGAGAGATCCATTGAAATACCAGCACCAATCTTGCAGAAAAACTCATCTCTGTATTCATCATCCATAAATTGACCGTTAAGACGAATATCACCAATTCCCAGACGCAACGCAAATGCTTCCCAGTTCTGTAACTGCACGCCTGTTGACAGATAAGCTTCTTTATGATCAAGGGCATTCCATTCGTTATCAAATACGTACCCTTTTAAATCGACAGTCCATTTAAATGGCTTCCCAAAGAGAGCGTCTTCATACGATGATGCAATTGTCAGTGATGGAAGCGGCCTGTCATTTATCTGATAATTTCCATCACTTGCTATGTCCCAGGTCATCAATGCGAAGAAATCTCTTGCAACGACCGAAAGCTTCAATCGCTCATTTACTTTATACAACACTGCGGCATCAATTGAACCTATTCCATTTGATGATGTATATATCCAATCTCCATTTTCATCAAGAGCTGTCGGCAAACGCTGATAGAGGATTCCTATGTTGATACCGGCATAAATCTTTTTGGTAAAATTGTAACTGAGCGCTATCTTTGATGTAAGTGTTGTGTATGATGCCCGATCAAGCTTTTGAGGATTATCGTAGTCGTCATTATACAAATTGTCAAGAAACGGATCTCCCCTGTACAGGATAAAAAATCCCATACCAAGTCTTGGCGGAACCTTAAAGGTGAACTGCCCGTAAAGATCAGTTCTTCCAAGTGAACGGGTTCCGGTACCGATTTCAATTTTCTTCTCTTTTGCTGGTGCAATCATTGATGGATTCCACCAGCATGCAAGATAGTCTGGTGATGCACTTGATGCACCCCCCATGGCTAATGCTGCAGCTCCAACAGGAGGACGCAGATACGCTCCGGATAATCCGCCCACCTCACCAGCTGACAACATTTCTGCGCCGCTGGTCAGCAGTAGAGAAACCAGTGCAACGATATATTTATTTCGCAACAACAATTTTTCCAAAAGCATGCTCTCCGATATCTGTGGTTATCTTAAAATAGTAAACTCCGGGTGCACACGGCCTTCCTCCGGCGGTAGTACCATCCCATACGTCTTTGTATTTATCATTACTTCTCCCGTATTCTGCATTTTCAGTACCTGATTTTCTCGGTTGCTTTTCTATGATCGTCTTTACAAGATCATTGTTGTAGTCGTAGATACGAATCGTAACATTGGCGTTTTTTGACAAACAATAAACAAACCGGACAACATCATTACTATTATCCTCAACTCTCTTTAATATTCCGGGACTGGCAAAAGCTTCTTTAAGTCCTTTTTTAACCGGAGTGATCCTTTTTACACATTGAAGCAAATCACTGCTTTTGCCAGGTATCTCATTTCTTGAAATGTAAAAACCATTT
>JAAZBG010000110.1 GCA_012513915.1 Fibrobacter sp. | reverse complement strand
TGTTGCTAAAAAGGCTGTTGCTAAAAAGGCTGTTGCTAAAAAGGCTGTTGCTAAAAAGACCGTTGCTAAAAAGACCGTTGCTAAAAAGACCGTTGCTAAAAAGACCGTTGCTAAAAAGACCGTTGCTAAAAAGACCGTTGCTAAAAAGACCGTTGTAAAGAAAACCATTACTAAAAAGACTGTTACAAAAAAAGCCGCAGCTAAACCATTTAAAAAAACAGCTGTAAAAAAATCAGGTAAACCGGTGCAATCCACTGTACAAAAGAAAAAAACAACTGTCGTTGCAAAAAAAGGAGTAAAAATTACTCCCCCGACACTATCAAAAGTTAAAAAATCCACTGCTAAAAAGACAACAAAACCGGCAACTGCAAGTGTAAAAAAGGCTCCTGTAAAAAAGGCCGGTGTACCGGCAAAAAAAATTGCCGCACCGAAATTACCAACTGCTAAAAAGAGTGTTCAGTCAAAAGCGCCGGTTCAGGTCAGGAAACAGGTGAGCAAAACGGTTATCCCGGAACATCTTTTCGAGAGCACAAGCAGAAAAGTAACATTTCTGTTCTCACGTCCGATAGTCAGCATTGTACAGAGAAAGAAAAAGTCTAAACAGACCAACAGATCAAATTTTTTAAATCCGTTACGTGC
Source organism: Fibrobacter sp. (assembly GCA_012513915.1). GTDB lineage: Bacteria > Fibrobacterota > Chitinivibrionia > Chitinivibrionales > Chitinispirillaceae > JAAZBG01. The sequence continues at coordinate 3,165 of JAAZBG010000110.1, read as the reverse complement.
TGCGCATAAAACAAGACGTCTTGTGTCACTTCCCTACCCAAAACCGGCAGGAAGTCTTCTTACCGGAGCACGAAAACCATTCCCGCTACGCAGTGGTATAAAGCTACGTTAAGAATAAGTTTTAAATGAAGGAGCATTACAAGCTCCTTTATTTTTCACCGCCTGATTGTTCAGACTAATCATTTTCGCCGTGACAAATTATATAAAATGAGCAATATTGTTCATATAGTAATTTTATCCTTTTTTTTATCCTGCAATTAGCGTATTTTAACATGTTTTTCAGTTGTCCATATCATGCGATAATTATTTACAACATTTTTGTCCTGATACATAATCTTGAGAAAGGAACTCATTAATGACAAAGCAAATTTCTCCTTTGCAAAAAGCTCGTGCGGCGTATAAACCAAAACTGCCGAAAGTATTTATGCAGTACGGCAGTAATGTTGTGCCAACACTTGGTGCACCAACAGAATCCATTGCAGATCAGAAAGAGATCAATGCGCTCTTTCCGAATACCTATGGACTTCCGGTTATTACATTTGAAAAGGGAGCCAGCGATGCCGGTGCACTTGTCAAAGCAGGAGTGATTCTCAGTGGCGGCCAGGCACCAGGTGGTCATAACGTAATTGCCGGTCTCTATGATGGTCTTAAAAAGCTTAATGCATCAAATGAATTATATGGTTTCAAGGGTGGTCCCAGCGGATTGACCGATAACAGTTATGTTCTGTTCGATGATGCATTTATTGACGAATACAGAAACACCGGTGGTTTTGATATCATTGGAAGCGGCAGAACGAAACTTGAAAAAGAAGATCAGTTCGACAAAGTTATCGCAAACTGTAAAGCACTCGGAATTACCGCACTTGTTGTTATCGGTGGTGACGATTCAAATACAAACGCATGTATGCTTGCAGAGTACCTCCTGAAGAAAAATACGGGTATTCAGGTTATCGGTTGTCCAAAAACAATTGATGGTGACCTTAAGAATGAATGGATTGAGACATCATTTGGTTTTGACACTGCAACAAAAGTGTATTCCGAGATTATTGGAAATATTCAGCGTGATGCAAACAGTGCAAAAAAGTACTGGCATTTTATCAAGTTGATGGGCCGTAGTGCATCGCATATCGGGCTTGAATGTGCGCTGAAAACGCAGCCAACCTATGCGATTATATCAGAAGAAGTTGCTGAAAAGAAAATGACACTGCGCCAGATTGTTACCGATATCGCTAAAGCAGTTAAAACACGTGCAGAAGCAGGTAAGGATTTTGGTGTTGTTCTTGTTCCTGAAGGTTTGATTGAGTTTGTTCCTGAAGTCAAGAAACTTATTGATGAACTTAATGATCTTCTCGCAGAAAATGCAGCTCATTTCGACACATTGTCAGATGATGACAAGCTTCAGTTTGTAAGCAGCAAGCTAACCAGTGAAAGCAATCAGGCTTTCTCGATTCTTCCATTCTCAATCAAGCAGCAGCTTCTTATGGACCGTGACCCTCATGGCAATGTTCAGGTTTCAAGAATAGAGACAGAAAAACTGCTGATTGATCTGGTTGGTGATCTTCTTTCAGAGTGGAAATCCAAAGGTGAATACAAAGGTAAATTCAGTTTCCAGAATCATTTTCTCGGCTATGAAGGCCGCTGTGCTGCTCCATCCAACTTTGATGCGGATTACTGTTATAGCCTGGGTTATACGGCATCAGCACTTATTGGCGCAGGCAAATCCGGCTACCTGTCATCAGTACGTTTCCTGACAAAACCGGCAGATCAGTGGGTTGCCGGCGGTGTGCCGCTTACCATGATGATGAACCTTGAGCGTCGTCACGGAAAAGATAAACCGGTTATTAAAAAAGCGCTTGTCGAGCTTGACAAAAAGCCATTTCTTACATTCGTTGCCAACCGTGAAAAATGGATTGCTGAAGATGCATTCCAGTATCCTGGTCCTATCCAGTATTTTGGACCGACAGAGGTTTGCGATCAGCCGACAATAACAATCCAGCTTGAGCATTAATCCGTTTTTTTAATGGTACGTTATTAACAAAGGGGCTTTGATGCCCCTTTGTTTTACCACAAAAGGTCTGTATCATGATTATACGTTCTGCAGTATCATCGGATCTGCCACAACTACTTACACTGTATCAACAATTGAATACGTCAGATCCATTACTTTCACCCGAGCAAGCAGCGGAAATCTGGTCCGAATTCATATCAAATCGTTGCTGTACATGTTATATCGTAGAAATTGACAAAAAATTAGTGGCGTCATCGGTTCTGACAATAATTCCTAACTTCACAAGAGGAGGACGTCCTTATGGAGTAATCGAAAATGTTATCACACATTGCGATTACCGTCTGCGTGGAATCGGAACTGCACTCATGAACCACCTGATCAATTTTGCAAAAGAAAAAAACTGTTATAAAGTAATGCTTCAAAGCGGCAATGCACGAAAAGATGCACATCGTTTTTATGAAAAAGCCGGGTTTGATGGAAACTCAAAAAAGGCTTTTGAAATAAGGTTTTGATATATAATTAAGTTCATCGATCAGAGGTCGATCCCGGACACCAATACATGTATCGATGTGCCTAATTAAAACTTACTGTTTTGTATGAATTCTTTATGAAGTGAGGTTGATGAATTCGATGTGAATATTTGAAGTATCAAATTGAAGAAATGAGTGCACTGATTTGCATGTAGGAATTTTGATAGGTACCTTTTTTAGTAAATTTGAAAGTATCAGTGATCTGTGTACTCATTGTAAATTACCACATTGATTAGTCATGGTTTACTTAACTACGCTGTCATCTGTCAAGCAACTTATCAAACTTATTCCGTTCTTTCTCTTTTTCATCAGGGATCACTTCAAAGAGTGTTCCGTTTTTAAATGCTTCCTTTTGTTCGTGAGAGAGAAGCATTATGGCATCACCGTTGGTAATAAAATCCTCTTCTGTAGTGGGCGGGCGGTCCGGGAACAGAAACTTATAGATTTCACACATTGTCTGATCCCGTTCTGTTTCCTTTTGTATTTCCTTTGACCATATCACGACACTGCAATCCTGTCCGGCACTGTTAGTGTAGAAATATCCGGCCCGTACAATCCATTTTTCCTGCGGATTTGCATCGGTAACACCGAGCCGTACAGCGCTGATACCGATATTGTCAATAGATG
>JAAZBG010000109.1 GCA_012513915.1 Fibrobacter sp. | reverse complement strand
TTTTCATCAACGAAACTCCACAGCAATTCTTCAGTATCGATAGCAAACGATCCATTTTTTATCGGAGGATGACATACCCGACCAAACCCTTCTGTAAAAGCGTATGCTTTGGAGTATATGGGTTTAATAACCAATACATCGTTTTTATCGATATAGCCCCACAAATCATCAATACAAATGGCTTTAAGATCAGCAGTAGTTTTTCCTGGACGAACATAAACATTTTTTCCGTTAAAGGTTGTTTGATATTGCTGATGAAATTCCATTATACACCTCCTTAGACATTATCACAAATCTCTCAGCTTGATCACGGCGCTCTGCTTAAACTGCTACCCCTGTATCTCTATTCCTCCCACCCGTTGTTCCCGGTTTTCTATTGCCTTTTTGAGAATGGCTTCTGTTCCAAGAATATGTACCTTTATTTTTGCGCGGGTGATAGCGGTATATATTATCTGACGGGTCAGCAGTGGACTTTTCTTCTCGGGCAGCACGAACAATACTTTGTCGAACTCCGATCCCTGCGCCTTATGTACGGTAAGCGCGAATGCCGGTTCGAAATCACGAAGACGGTCGAGGGAGACGATCTGAATGGCATTACCCCGTGGAAATATTGCTTTCAGTCCTTCGGCTGCAGTACGGATAATAATACCAAGATCTCCGTTGTACAGGTCAAGGTCATGATGATTGACTCCGAGAATAATCGGCATTCCGGGAAACAGCCGGTGGTTTTCGGATGTTTTCAGTTTTTTACGAAGCAACTGTTCTGCATGTTGGTTGATTGCTTTTCGGCCCCGCTCTCCATCATGTGTTAAAGTAAGCACTGCCGACGAATGCAGAAGTGTACGCGCAGCATCAACAAGTTCCGAGGTACTTTCTGAGGCATCATATTTTCTGGTTACCTGTGAATAGGCGTCCATCACCGTTTCCTGTTGGAATCGAAGGTTGAGCCACTCTATAACCGGTTCAATTCCGGCTTTAGAACTGAATCCGATATTCTCCTGGCATGCCGGGTCACGAAGAGCCTTCATGGCTACAGAGAAATCACCGTTGTTAACAGCCTCGGCGAGCGTGAGAATCGCCTTTGATGAGCGATAGGAATGGGTAAGCACAATCACGTGATCGGTAAGACAATCAGCATTTTCAGAATCAGCACCCAGAAGTATCATAGACTCTTTTTCATCATTGTTACCATCGACGGTGATATCTGCAATTACTTCTTTAATCCATGTGAACACCGGCATACTCAGGCTGGGATAACCCGGAACGTCGGAAAAAGAACCAGTAAGGTCACCCAGCACCGCCCCGGCATCAACTGATGGCAACTGGTGCATATCTCCTACAAGCAGTATTCGGCAATTATCTGTGCAGGCGTCGAGCAGTGCTGCAAAAAGGTTAAGTGGCACCATACTCGATTCATCAACAACTACCACCTGAAAGGGAAGTTTTCTGTCCCGGTTATATTTAAACGAACCGTCTGGTCGTTGACCAAGCAGGCTATGGATGGTTTTACGATGAAGTGCTGCAAGCGTATTGTCGCGGATGTCCATTTCATTATCAGATCCGTCATTTTGCCTTAGAAGTGTTGCAAGCCCGTTGTCGATGCTTTCTCCAAGCCGGGCTTTTGCCCTTCCGGTGGGTGCACAGAGCACGATACGGTCGGCACTGATTTCCGGGTACACCTGCAACAGTGTCCTGAGAACCTGCAGCACAACACTGGTTTTTCCGGTACCAGGACCACCCGACAGTATGCAAAACCGGTTATGACAGGCTAGTGCGGCTGCAGCAATCTGCCTGAAATGAAAATATTTTCCATTGTCAAGAAACGATCGTTGTTTAAAAACATGCGTCAGAGCTTTTTTCATGTTGCTTTCAGGCGGTGGCGCGGTACAATCCGAGAGCAGCTGAGGAAGATACTCCTGCTCAAGTTTGTTTGCAGAACACCAGAAACTTGAAAAACCGATACGATTCTGATCAACTACCAGCACGGGCCATGGGGAATCTCCGGAAGGGGGAGCCGCGGTAACCGGAGCGTAGTGTGAAGGATTGGAAAACAGATTTTCAAGCAGTGTACCTATTTGAAAGGAAGCCCGTTCAAGCCCTGCTACCCAGTCGGGATCACGATAATTATCGGCCGCCCAGGTTGCGGCGTGAAGCTGAATGGTTTCAGTGTCAAGTGGTTCCCTGAGCGCTGAACGATCTGCACGTGGCGAGCCTTTCTGCAGGACGGAGAGTACCAGCAGGCAGATGATTTTTAGCTCTTTTGCTGGTTGGACTCCGGTAATGGAGCGGCAGATGAATTCAGCCTGCCGTACAGCAAGTGCATCGATCTGGCGACTTTCGACAAGGTATTGTTGAAGCATTGAAGTGAGTTCCATAGTACTGTCCGGTTGTTCAGATTAAAAAAAACGGTTTCACTTTACTATTCATTCATACGACTCCCTGATGGCCGTTAGAACGAATGAGCGATCTTCTTCCGGTTGTGCGCTATAGCTCCATGTCGTCGCCGCATCACGCGGGCCGGATTCCTGTTCACGCAGAAACAGGTACACTGCTCCTCCGAGATGCTGCTGAGGACGGTAGCTGTTTCCTAACACTCCGTGAAGGTAACGGTCAAGTGCATGGGAGTAGAGTCGGGACTGAAGGTAATAATGCCGTGAATGAATGCACTGTTTAATGGTATCCTGATTGTATGCCGGCAAGGTATCACTTTTCCAGTCGAGCACGAAGTACCGCCAGGGGTGTACCGGTTCATCCGGATTAGGAATACGGAATACCACATCCATGAATCCATGCACCCAGTGAATATCAGCCTGGAGCATGAATTCCATTTCAGGAATACGATCGGTCTGTGCAAGCGAGGCGATTGAAATTGTCTGTCCGGTACCCGGAAGAGTAATGCTGGTAGTCAATGCACCTGTAACACAGTTGAGGGCGGCATCAACGGCATTATTGACCGCACGTTCCGACTTTCCGGAAGTTTTCATAACAAGGGAAATGATACCATTCCGTTTGAGATAATTGTAAACCATCTGTCTGGTCTGCCTGCTGTCGGAGATCATATCCTGAAAGTTATTAGCCCGTAGCAGCTCCTCGATCGCACAGTGCAGTGCATCACCGGTCAGGTTGCCTCCAGGAAGCGCTGAAGGTGTTGCGGCAGGGATCACCTTCTGGTCACCGTCAATTTCATCGCTCTTATCAACATCACGTGAGGTGTGCTTCTGGTGGCTTAAATGGCTGTAGCTCGTTTGACGACATATCCGGGAAAGCAGATTCAGCGCACCGATATCGGGCAGGCCGTCGGGAACCGGTACAATACTGGCCGATGAGACGTTAGTGGAGTCGACACCATGTTCCGGGTATATGTTTGGATCGAATGACGAAATAAAATCTCTGCAGGAACCATTTTTTAGCAGATCATAAAGACGCATTGACAGGTCGCTGTCCCTACCGTTTTCCGGAAAAGTGGCGGTTTTCCAGTCCGGAGTTCCGTTGCTGGTATACGAAATTGACATACAATGAAAAGGAAGAAAAAGCAGAGACTGGGTTCTGGTCAGTGCAACATAAAGCAGACGCCGACGTTCCTGGCTGGTCTGTTTGTGATAGATCAGTTCGATAGCAGTATCCTCTAAATCTTCTGTTGAAAGGTACGGTGCAATATACACGGATGCCGTGTTGTTCTTCTGTTCATTGGTGTCGGCGGTATATCTGATATAGGAAGGACCTTTCCACAAATTTTTAGGAAATCCCGAAGCGACAAATACCACCGGAAATTCGAGCCCCTTGGCGGCATGCATGGTGAGTACTTTTACACTTGATTTTTCAGTTTCGAGGACATGTAGATTGCGGTCTTCCATGGCTTTTTTATCACCGGTAAAAAGATGATGCAACTCTTCTGCCAGGAGTAGGAGCGACGAATTACCGAGATATAATTGTTCCAGGCAATAATCGATGATCTGCCGCAGATCGGCAAGATGTCTTTCGCCATCTCTCAAGTGAAGCAACCGTTTTCTGATACCAGTTCTCTGTTGAATACACTCGAAAAGTTGTGCCCATAACCCGCGATCAGCAAGTTTTATCCACTCATCCAACGCATGGGATATACATAGCGTATCACCATTGCAGCGGGGATTGCCACAGGGTTCAAGAATATGATCCGGGTCGATAGCATCTGGCCTGTGGTTGAAAAAATGGGTGAGAAGTACCGCTAAACGCGGTGACGGATCTCCGGATGGTTTGAGTAAAGCCACCAGTAGTGTATGAAGTGACAGTGCCATCGGTGACTGGAAGACACCATCCATTTTATATTTCACTGCCGGAATTCCGTTTTTCCGGAATGCATCAAGAAACGGGATGGCATCTCTGTGCCGTTCGACGATAACTGCAATATCACCATAGTTGAGTCTATGATCATTTTTCCATTCGATTCCATTGGGAATCGATAATGGTAAACCAATAAATTTCTTAATTGCACGGCTGGCAACATCGGCCATCTGCTTCATCGGCGGGATATCCGACGCTGTGAGTGGAATTACCTGAACCGGAGGAAACGAAAGCTCATGTTGCGGAGAGTAGGGCCGTTTTGGTGTTTCTACCGCTGATTGTGTTTCATATCGTATACCATTGTCCTGATCGTCGAATAAAAACCAGTTGTCTTCGCCCGGTTCGGAAGCAAATATCGCATTGTATCCTGCAACCGTTGCATCCAGCGAACGGAAATTGTGTGTCAACGAATACTGACAGCCACCATTTTCGGTAATCAGTGAACGAGCATCAAGATAGCTGCTAACATCCGCACCCTGAAACGCATAGATCGATTGTTTGGGATCGCCGACGATAAAAAGGCGCGGAGTATCAGTCTGACCTTTATCGATAAACAATTTTCTGAACACCTCCCACTGCAGTCTGCTTGTATCCTGAAATTCATCGATAATGGCGTAACGGAGCCTGCCCCGGAGATAGCTTACAAATGATGGCTTGTCGGCTACCGCACGGTACATCAGCCGCAGCATATCGCTATACGATAGAAGACCTTCTTTGCGTTTTTTTTCACGCCATCTGCCGGCAGCAAGTTCAGCAGCATCACAGATAAGTGCAAGAGGAATCTGATTTGCAAGTGAGTACTTTTTTTTGTATGCGTCAAAAAACGGATGACCGATTATTTCCTCAGCCGTGGTAAGAAGCGGTTCCGCACAGGTACCTTTTTTGTTCTTTGCAAGCGACATCAATTTCATCTGGCCGAAATTGTTCGGTTTCTCGAGTATCGCTAAATTATATACGCCCGTAGTGAGCATTCTGGTAATCTGGGTACTACGCTCCAGGCAGCGCTCTGCCTTATCCGGGGGAATTTCGCCCGTATTTAATGCCTTTTCCAGAATGGCGAGCAACCTTTTAAGGAGTTCATTGAAATCATCTCGGTTCTCGTCAAGGATGGCTGCAATTTCCGAATGTTTCTGACGGAGATCACCAAGGGTCTGGTCGTCGGTTAAACTCCGGTCGAGTGTGGTAAATTCATCATCGAGCAGTTCGACTGCTACTATGCTGATAAGATCAAAATACTCTTCTTTGAATTCAATACCAGATGCGAGCATAGTTCTGAAAGCCCAGGGGAGTGAGCTTTCCTCTGTCTGCCAGTCGGTACGCATCGATTCGCGAAGGGCATTCTTCACCCCTTCCTGGTCGTCAACAATTTCAGTGGTGAAGTGTACACCGCTCTCAAAAGGCCACATCTGCAACAGCCGCAGGCAGACCGCATGAATGGTACCAATGAATGCCTCATGCAGATTATTCAGGCAGTTTTCGAGATGTTGTTTCAATTGATTACTCTGGTCAAGCTGGCTGATTCGATCTCTAAGTCCATCACGAATTCGTTTTTTAAGTTCTCCGGCAGCTTTCTGGGTAAAGGTAACCAGAAGAATTTCCTGTAGATTGATTTGTCTCTGGTTTCCCTGTTCGTCTGTGATACTCTGCTCAAGAATTTTTAATACCAGTTTGACAATCGTATAGGTTTTACCAGTACCAGCGTGTGCTTCAATTATTCCGTGGCGACGTAGATCAATTTCTTCCCATAGCGATTTCATGATGCTACCTCCTCTTTGAATATCAGCTCGGACAACACCGGTCCGAACCGTGTATCAGCCAGAGCACGAAGGCCTTCATCATCAAGATCGGGAATCCGTGGTTCGGTAAGTTTTAATCCATAGTTGTAAGAGTTGAATGCATAGTTGTCGGCAAGCAACTCCTCGATACTCTGCCGTGAAATAAAGGAACGCCGTGTTGCCCAGGGTTGCGGATTTCTTACTTTGTTCCGGGTTATTTTGTGGATAATTTTGAAAGGAAAATGGTCACTTACCTGTTGTATCATTTCTCCAAGCAGCAGTTTGATCCAGTCGCGGCTTTGCTCAAGGACTGCAGAGCTCTCTTCCAAACCGATGGATTTCATTTCACGTTTCTTCCAGTTAAGCTGTACCAGTACCGGTGGCGGAAGATCAGGATTTTCTGCCTGTGAATAGAGTCTGTGCAGTGTACCTTCGATAGCAAGGTCCGGATTTTCCTTAGGTTCACCGGCAGTTTTCATGGAGAGAATTACCACCGGGAGTTTAGATGATGTCCCGAGTGGAACCAGTACCAGATTATGACTGCAATTGACAGTGCACCGTGTTCCGTTATTCAGGGAAAGTTCAAGTGTAGCACTGCATCCTTCACGTCCAAGTGAAAGGTCGGTTTTTTCGATCAGGCGATACGGTTCAAACTTCGCTTTGAGCTCCTGCAATGGATTGACGCACCTACGGGCCCATCCGCTCAAATTCTCTTTTTCAAAACGTTTAATCATTGCTTCAGGAGTACAGCCCGAAGCGGTAAGCATCGTATACTGATGGTTCATTTCATTCAATGCAAGTGTCTGCAGTGTAGACGGGTCGGTCACAGTATCTGCAGGATTTTCAGGAAACAGTTTCCGCAGTACCGATGTCCATACGGACTTGTAAAGCGACATGAGCGTGAGATAGTTGGAAGCAAGCGGTTCATCGGTGGCGAGCAGAGTTTCGGCGAAATCCTGCTCTCTGATGCCAAGCTGTTGGGCAAGATGATACTCGAGCGGATTTTTAAAGTATTCACGGATATTGTAACCCGATGTCGAAAATGTTGCCGATGATGCAGCGGTTACATTTCCGGATGTATCCAAAAGAGACCGGCGGTCGGTTCGTTCAACGGTGGATGCAATGTGTGCAAGTTCGATTTCGTTAGGATTCCATGTTCCGAATATTCGATTTTCTGAAAGGTTATTCTGGAGTGATTCATGTACAATCCAGGGTATTGTTGTAGTTGCCGCACAGCTTTTTTTATTGGTATTGCTTACTTTTATCAGGCCACATTCCGTTAAAAAACTTTCCAGTTCAAGCAGTACACTTGATGGATTGAGTTCCTCCTCTTTCTGCATGTTGCGACTGCGATAGGTTAGTACCAGACGTTTACGTGCAGCATGCAGCAACTCAAGAAAAGCGAAACGGTTGGCACGAACCTGGTCGAAGTCTCCGACAATACGTTTTTTTGCAAGCAGATTCCAGGAGGGATGTTGATTCGATCCCGGAAAAGCAGTATCATCAAGACCGCCTGCGAAAACAACCGTATGTGGTACTACCATAGCCGGAGTGAGAGGGGCGAAGGTAACACCACCGGTCCAGGCGGAAGCATGCATCGGGGTGTCTTCCGGCAGGCAACCGGCAATTGTAGAAACAAACTCCTCGAACGGTATCGTATCTCTTCCGACAAGTGATGACTGCAATGGAATGGTTGCGATTCCATCAAGAAATGATTTTCGTACCGAGCCCTCCACCGCACCATCGATATCCGGAGTGTCGGGGATTTTTCCAAACCAATCGGTAACAAGTTCCTGCAGCGTATCAATTGTTTCCTGGAGGCCGGTCTCACCGGCGCAGGTGCGAAGATTGCCAATATCTGAACGAAGTGTTTCGATTGTTGAGCAGAACTGTTCGAGATTTGCGCGGTCGGAAGTGTTAAAATCACGATAGGGAATAACCGGAAGCGCAATTCGTGTACCATCATGACTTGTTTCATAAAAATCGAGTTCAACAGGTCCTTCGAGGAGTTCGGCGAGGGCCAGGCGTGCCATTCCAAGTTCAAAGGTATGCGCATCCGTACAGGTCTCACCTGTGTCTCCCATTGTCTCCCGATGTTGACGGTTATAGCCTCTGAAGATTGCAAGTTCTTCGGCCCAATTTTCCCATACTACAATCGAATCTACAGGAATTGAACGTGTACACTGAACTATCGGGTTTCGCAGTAGCTCGAAAACATGGGTGCGGTCGAACCGCCCTTGCAACAGAGCGAACAGTGCAGTCATTCCCTGTGCAAAATGTGTGGTTTTTCCCGAGGTTCCGAGAATGCAGAATGGTATATATTCCTTGTCAAACGGTGAGTAACGGTTAAACACCCGATTGATAAAAGGAACATAGGCGGAAGTATCGGGAAGGTAGACGACAATTTCATTGAGTTGCGAAACAGTTCCGTCACTGACCGCATCGAGAATCTGTTCCCGTATCTCCTCTATCTCGCGGCCGGGGTCGGGACATCCGAGAATCTGTAGCGAACGATCAGGTTTCATTCCGGATGATGGTGTGGAAATACCGGTTTGTCTGCGAAGCAGAGAATACTGAAGTGCTTCAAGAATTGTAGCGGGAACGTAAGTCTCCTGGTCAGCCCAGGCTGGAGTGGTATAATTGAAATTCCAAAGCGCATCCTGACACCAGAGATAAATGTTCTCTTTACCCGCATTGCCCCAGAGCTCAAGCAGTTTCTGATCTTTAAATGGCAGTTCAAGTTCTTCTTTATCAAAATCTTCCGGTTTACGGGGAGTAATTGCTGCAGAGGGTGTACTGTTTTTCCAGGATCTTCTGGGTGTACTGCGCAGCGTTCTGACATCCTCCCAGAATTCCGCACAGGGATTAGTGAGAAATACATGCAGATCGACCCCATCCATCTGTGAAATTTCCACCAGAAGGTTACGGTGAAAGTGGCTGATTTTGGTAATGCCGAAAATAAATCGGGATCCCGGAGGTACCTTCCATGGCTGCCCATCTGCATCTCCCTTTTCTCTACGCAGACGATATAATTGCGGAAGCGTCAGGTACTGTCCGTCGGTAGAAGTATTATCATTGAAACACTTCCACATCATCCGGTACAATTCTGCCTGCCAGGGCTCGTCGGTGGTATCACCGATATACTGTTTTCCGCGCAGCCAGGTGCCATCAATCCCAAGTGGATTCCATCTGTTCTCGTGCTCTCTCCAGACACCCGGACGGTTATATTCGTATTCCATGAACTGACGCGCAATACGGCCTGCAAGCTGTACTCTTTTGAGGGGATCTATTCCCTGAGGGCCAGTCAGGTAAGTTTGGACAGGTTCAAATCCTTGCTGAAGAATACATTTCTCATCCAGTAAAGCACAAAGCACCTGTTGCATCCTGAGCTGATCGAGCATGACAACATCATGTGAAAGAAGCATTCTCCAGAGAAATTTTTCAATTTTCTCAAGGTTCAGGTTGGCAATACATCCAAACGGTTCTGCATCCTCTTTCCCTGCATTTCCTTCGACTAAACGCATACTGAGCCACTTGCCAAGGGCTGGACTTGGAACCAGTATATTCGGTGATGTTAACGGGTCTATCCAGACGTTTCGAATTTCTGTCGACAGCAATGTCACGAGGATATCGAGAGAGGGTGCGAATTGAAGGTTGAGCATAGTGGTTTCCCAATTAAAGTATGTAGTAAGAATCTAATTGTATCGTTCCGGGCATACTCTATCAACTCTAATGAAATTGAATTACGACTCTTGACAGAAGAGTCGTAATTCCGATACGTGCGGATCAGAATAGGGGATATCCACTGTTGTAGCACCATTTCAATATTGTCTCTGTAAACTCCTTGTTGAGCCTGGTGCCTCTTCATCGGATTTTTATATGGTGTATAATGTGATGGCGTGAATAGAGCCATAGTCGGGCTATTCTCTTTGCTTTACAGTATTTAAAAATGGAATATTTATGTGTTGGAATGTTTATTCTATTATTGTCTAAAAAATTATTTAAAAGTATCTGCATTGTAAATAAAAGGAAAACATTTTGCGATAATCTTTTGCTGATTTTTAATGGGATAAAGGATGTCGGAAATGTACACTGCATATGACAGTCATAGTAATCTAGTATTTGCATCTGAGTTTACATTTGGTATTGTTGGTGTACATTGTACGTTTCAACATTTCAATGCCAATTACATAATTTGTGATTTTCCTGATTATTAATCAAGATTTGCCATTTTCTCAACCATTTCAAGTATTTGCTTAAGTGACAATTGAAGCTCATTAACATCATAATCAGTTGTTGTTAAAGTTATTTTTTTCTTGTAGGTTTTTGTTCAGGTGTTACAATAGACAAATAGCATTCAGTTGATGAATTGGAAAAACACCTGATCATAACAATGCTATTTCCCCGCTAAAACAACCAAAGTACCTTTTGGGGATTCCATGTTCTTTTTAATAAACTGTGGGAAATCATTTAAAATTCGATACACATAGGGACGTTTACAATCGGTATAACGAAGCACATTTTTTACCAATTCGTTAAGCTCCATTGTATTATCAGGGGCATTTTGTAATTGAGACGTTAGAATTTCTACAATTTTATAACGCAGAGTATTCTCATTATTGGCAGATTCGTCTTTTTTGATAAAAGACACATATTCAACACCATCCTCAGAAATATTAGTTCTCAAATAAGTTCCACGCTTCAATAGCGCATAAATAGTACTCTGGACAATCCCGGATTCTGAAGCTTCTTTTAAGAACGCCTGCCGGGTTATTGTTGTTGAACCGTGAGTAGTAAATATTTTTTGTATTAACTCATACACTTGTTCCGATGACATCCGGTTGTCGGAATTTTTGCATCCAACATAACGTTGTATTGTTGTTATTAAACCATCGTTTGTCCTTGAAAATCTATCCCTATTCTGGTGTAACAGTATCGACAATCTACTGGCGTCAGTTTGTTCACGACCATGGTTTGATTTGATAAAACTTAACAATTCTTCAGTAGATACAGGTAAACCTTTACGGTCAAGATACTCCTGTATCAAATCGGGAGTGGAAAGTGATGATATATTATTTTTTGAAAGTGTCCATTTACCACTTTTTCCAACTGGTGAAAAAAGTTCTGATTGTGAAAGTATATTAGTACTATTAATTGCACTTCCTACATCTCCAGTTTCAAGAAATTGTAATCGCTTTATTTCTGCATTAATTTCAGAAAGATGCATAATACCTTTATTAAACTTAAGAATCCTGTATACTTTGACATAACTTTTTAGTAAATGAATTTGATTCAACTCGTAGCAAAGTTCACAACCATTGTTAGAAATTGTTATAAATGGATTTGCTTTACAAAATTCAATTACATGTTCATTTCGAAGCTGCTTATCGGGAATCAGCTTTTTTATAGCAGTAATCAAATCAAATTCATTTACGGGTTCTACCTCTTTTTTTAGGAAGTCAATTATTTCTTTGGCTAAAAGCATGAACAACTTTTTAGAAATCCATTGTTCTGAAACTATGAATTTGTTATTATCAGTATCAAGAAACAGATAGTTCCAGCAATTTAATAATAGCCGAAACATACCATATTGTCGATTTACAATCTCTTTTCTGAATTGCTCCGTATAGCACAGATTAAAAGTGCTAAATTCTGTAACAACATTCTTTAAGACCATTGTTTTAACTATTAAAATCTCATTAGTCATCTGAGTTGGTAAGCAGGTTTTTGTATATGGATCAACATGTCCATTAATAAGAAAGCCAATTCTTTTTAAATCACGACTTTCAATTTGTCTAACACGTTCATTTGTTATACCCAAATAAAGACCAATATCACCAAGAGTAGTTTCAGTGTTGCCACCTAGTCCAAAGCGTCGCCATATGACCTGGTATTCACTACTATTATCCCGAATGTTATACCATTGTAATAAAAGGCCCTCGATCCGTTCAAAAAGGCTTGAGTCTTCTTTAACATCTATTTCCTTTAAAACGGATTCTTCATTCGTACTTGTAACTGCCACATATATAGTATCAGAAGGGTTCTTTACCCTGGCCAGAAAATGCTGTAGTTCATCTCGTGCAGTTTTACCGAAACCTTCAATAGAAAGGCTTTCAATCCACGCTTCATCATTTGGAATTTCTTCAAGATAATTTATACCAACCTTTTTAAGGCAGTTCAATAACCTTTTACTTAAACCCATGTTGTCAAGATTCGTTTTTTTATCATCAAGTTCCATCATTTTACCTTCGACTGTCTTATTAAAAGAAATAATTATTGACAGATTAAAAACATCCTCGTTTCATGAATGAAAACGGTTTCCCGTATAGAAATATAAGGATTATTTAACATGAAAAGCCTCTTATTGGTTTACTTTTGATTGTATTGCCATATTGTCTAATACCCAGAAATTGAAAAATGCTCAGAGGTACCTACGTCAATAAACAAAAACCAAAACGCTATTATTATTACATCGCACATAGTTACAATCTCAGTAATGTAACAATTTAGTTAGCATAAATTCTACACTCCAATGCACATTATTGACAATAAAAATTAAGCATTTTAAAATAAAGAATACTGAAAAAATGAACATTAATGTAACAAGTTTATTGTTTCCCTAAATGAGGAGTATTTACGTATGGAAAATGAAGATGAAGATGGTAATGCTCTTGGAGGCTTTCTCATAGCTCTTCTTTATGACGGGTCTAAAAAAATTACAGAAATATATACTTTATTTAAAGCTGATACAAAAGAGAAGAAGATGATGATCAAGCGAAGACTTGAATCTAAACCGGAATTTTTTCAGGAAATTTCAAGAGGGGTTTGGGTGCTGACAAAAGCATGTGCTGATATCTATGAAGAATATAAAGAACTGGAATCCGCAATTAAAGCAGAATACCCGCTTGCAGAACCAGCCTCATGCTTACCAGCATTTCTTTCCGAACTACCGTCATACCCGGAAGTAATAACATCTTTACCCGAACCGGGTATTGAAGGAAGAGTGCGCCGGGCATATATCAGCAGAATCACTTTTCATCCATTTAATCTTGCATCAGAATATGTTGATTTTGATACTCTGACAGAGTTTTTTCTCATGGATAAACTTAACGCATCAAGAAGGGTCTGGACATGTCATAAATCGGTCAGACCAGGTGACTTGTTTTTTATGGTTCTGGCTGACAGTGCAAACAAAGCATTGCGGGATATGGCATATGAATGTAGAGAAAAAGGGTGTCGGTTTTCTGAACCCTGGAAACAACTCCAGATGTGGGTGGAAGGGCATAGGAAGAAACTTTTTGCCTGGTCGTATTTTACAAGTCACCCCCGCGACATGGGAGATGATTACGGTAGATGGAGATATCAGGCTGAGTTTGGACCAGTGCAGTTCCTTCGTGATCCATTAGACATAGTTCATCTGGACTATGAAAAAAATCCAGTGGCACGTGATGAAATTGTTGGTGGAACCGGAACCGATATGAGTCCTCATCGTTATCTCTCAGCAGCATCATACAGACTACTCCGTGATGCAATTATCAAAAAAAATCCCAACCAATGTTTAAGCCACACTGACGTTGAAACATTTGGTGTCAATTGTGATATCTCTTCAGAAAATTGGCTCTCCAAAATTCAAAGTTATGACGATTTCTGGGCGGAATGCCATGTCCGTGAGATCTTTACCGATGAACTGATGAAACGTTTATCTGATAATAATGCATTTATCGCTGAAGCACAAGCATTTCGTAATGGAGATGCCACTGGAAAATTTGCCGATTATGTTATTCTTGTTGGTGGACAGTGGTTGCCAGTAGAGGTAAAATATAATGCAAAAGCAGTTGAAAAGCATCTCGTGCATCAGGTAACCCAATACATTAACTGTCAATACATTCATCCGGAAACCGGGGAAACTATCGATGTACCACACCAGAATATCCTGGTGGTGGATCGTGATGCCATGTGGCTCTGGAAAGATGGATGCCCGTCAAAGCAACCAGTTCTTCTCAGAAAAGAAATATCAGCTGAGTATCTGATGAAAGTCCGAAGACATATAATAGAAATGACGTCATCTATTTGAAGGCTTTTCAAAAAAACTTTTATGTCGATATATAAAGGAAAATTCAAAAAAAACGATCCATGATTTTGAATCAGTCTTATCGGTTAATCACAGTGGCGCTAGTGATAGTACTGGTAATATGACCGGAAATATCCTTGGACTGATTAACGTGTTTCGGAAATACCTAAATCATGGATTGACAAATTGCTCTATACGGATATTGTACGACAGGTTGGAGAAGATCTTCATACCGAGAACAAAAGCTCGACAGACAATGCAGATAAGGTGTGGTGGAAAAAATATCCCGGTTTCTAATTGACAACGTTACCATGGTTCAGTAGTGGAATATAATATTATCTGTATCAATTATTTACAGTTATTGATACATTTTTAGATATTTATATCTTGTTTTCTTTTATAAAACAAACTTACAATTAGAAGGTAATAAATTCTGATAAAATGACTGTTCTCTTGCAGAACTAATTGAAACTTACAATAATAAGAATGAAAGTATGTTTTCAGATTTATTACCTGATTTACATAAATAGAACTTAAGGAATTATTAATATTAGATCTTTTAGGTGGTTAAATTATGTATCAAAATTTACTAGTTTTCATAATTGGTATTATCGTCTCAGCCAGCGTATGCTTTTTTATTGCTAAAATCATAATACGGAATCGTCTTAAACTACATTTGGCAGAGAATGCCAATGAATTTAACATATTGAAAGATCGTTATTCTGCAAAAGAAATTGAAAACTCAAAATTACAGGAAGTAAATAAAAATCTTCAGATAAATCTCACCGCAGCAAATTCTGAAACTGCATCCCTTAAAACAAAAAGTGAATTTTATGAGAAGCAATCAATTAATCTTACGAATGAATTGCAATCAGTAAACCAGAAATTTGACGCAGTAACAAACATGAATTCACAATTAAAAAGTGTATTGGCTGAAATGAAAACTCAACTGGCTTCAGAACAAAAACATAGCCAGGAAAAGTTGGATTTATTAAAAGATGCAAAAACCCAGCTGACAATGGAATTTAAATCTTTAGCTAATGGTATATTTGAAGAAAAAACAAATAAATTTTCTGAGCAAAGCAAAACTAATTTAGATTTGATTTTGAATCCATTTCGTGAACAAATACATGAGTTTCGTAAAAAAGTTGAAGATGTTTATATAAATGAAGCAAAAGAGCGACATGCACTTGCTGAACATATAAAAAATCTTGCAGATCTGAATAAAATGGTTAGTAAAGAAACGATAAATTTAACAAATGCACTTAAAGGTGAGAATAAAACACAGGGTAACTGGGGTGAATTAATTCTCGAACGAGCACTTGAGTTATCGGGACTAAAGAATGGTGTTGAGTATGAAACGCAAACTTCTTATAAAGACAATGATGGAAATAAATTTATTCCAGATGTCGTTGTTCATTTACCTGATAATAAAGATATAATTGTTGACTCTAAAGTAACCCTTGTAGATTATGAACGGGCTGTCAATGCGGATGTTGATAATGAAAGAGAAATCGCATTAAGCGCTCATGTAGCCGCTGTTAAAAACCATATTAACCAATTAAGTACTAAAGCATATGACTCACTCTCTGGAATTAAAACACTTGATTTTGTTCTAATGTTTATGCCTATTGAAGCAGCCTTTATTGCTGCAATACGTAAAGAACCCGAATTATTTGAATATGCGTTTCGAAGAAGGATTATTATTGTATCGCCTTCAACATTACTAGTCACTCTTAAAACTGTCCAGAATATCTGGCAAAACGAGTACCAGAATCGAAATACACAGGAAATTGTGAAAAAAGCTGCTGACCTTTATGATAAATTTGTCGGTTTTACGGATACATTATTTGATGTCAAAAAATGTATTGCCTCCGCCTCTGATAATTGCGAAAAAGCTATTAAGCAACTTACAGAAGGAAAAGGCAATATTACTGGACGGATTGAGAGTTTCAGAAAAATGGGAGTTGCACCAAAAAAACAGATACCATCACAGCTTCTTGAATTAACTGATGATGATGCAGAGGCTGATAACATAGTTGCACCCGCGAAAACTTGATTGTATCACAATTACTCACTCGAAGGAACCGCTGAAATAAAGACATCCATTGATTTCTTTCAGAAATTACCTGATTTTAGCAAATGAAGTAGAAAAAAGATTTGACTAAAAGCAATAATCTTCAATAATTTCTGAAAATTGTAACATTGGGTACTCCTTGACATACAGGTTAGAACGTATATCGAACTTTACATTAAAAATGGAATCGACTATCGGTGTCACTAATAAAAAAACATAATAAGTAGAAATGGGCTTCATATGCTGATAATAAAAAATTGTATTTTTTTAGCATTTATACTATTGATAATCCCAATACCTGCAGAATCACTTAACTCAACAGAACCCAATATCGTAAAGTCTTACCTCAATGAGTTCGATTTGCAAACAGGGACATGGCATAATGTTTATGATGATCAATATTATTGTTGCAGTGATTATAAAAGGCTTGGAACTGGATATCAACTGAATTCTATCGCTTATTATGTTTATGGTACAAAAAATACAGCTGATATTCTTCAACTCGTTTTAAACATTAACGAAATGAATGAATCTACCTTAGCGCATGATGAATTAGTAAATGCTTCAAAATTATTAGTAAAAAAATCGGTTGGAATTACCTTACCAGATTCATTTATAAAAGCACTATACAATGATAAAAACATGTTTTTAACTGAAAAAAACTATTCAATTACACTTAAAAGAGAAACAGGACCAACAAGTAAATATAGTCTTACATTTACTATACAAGGACAAACCAATTCGCTACCAATTGAACATCAATCTGAAAAAGACAATATAATTGACACTCTTTTTCGTAAGTATGGTGAGAGTGATCTTGTTAAGGTTGCTGATGCAGCTTCGCGTAATAGTGCCTGGAATGATATTATCACTGCAATAGAAAACATGCCACCAGACAGTCCTAAAAAGACAAAAGGGAATTTATTACTTACCCTGGCCTTCCTTGAACAGGGTAAGGCCGCAAGAGCATCTCAGGTTCTCGAATCGTTTACATCAGATGATGCATTTTATGTGCTCCTTGAGGGACGACTTGCTTTTATTCAGGGAAAAGACAGACATGCACTTGATAAATTCGATGAGGCACTTACGCGTCCGAGTAATTTCCGTAATACACAGCTAGTAAGAAATGATGCACTTTACTATACTGCAGTTACTTATGACAATCGTTATAATGCAACATTATCACCTGAGGCCCGTCAACAGGCGATGAAGGCTTGGGACACACTGATAAAGGTTTACATGTCGCAACCCGATCACCCGCGTTTCAAATTAGCTAATCAGAAACTTGCATCTTTTTAACAGAACATCACTGAAAACGGTATATTTAGTAAATTGTCGGTGTGTCAATTGAAGAGGTACATGGGTGGAATGAAAGAAAAAAGAATGTGTTGAAACCAGCATACATATTAAAGTGACATGGGAAAGGCTAAAGGAAAAACAGTTCATACACTGATAATCCAGCAAGCTAATGATATAACATTTATGCAAAACAATAGTATGTTTCCAAAAGTACCCATGTTCTAATTGATTTTTTCACCAGCAGATACTATCTGTCAATCACACATAATGTGGTCAGAGAAATCGGAATGGAACAATGGGTAAAATAAAAAAGTAAGTTATTGTAAGTATATTAATACTCCTGAACTGCTTGAAACAGATCGCGGTTACTGATGGTAGATCTATTCAGATGGAAGGTATAATTTTGTTCTATCATTAACTTTTTGTAAATAATCTCTTGTTTCGGCGTACGGAAGGTTGTTAAAGAGTAAATTGTAAACAGAAGAAATATCCATCGTATTAATTTTTATAATTGCAGGACCGACCTTTTTCTTTCCTGTAAATGCAAAGGCTACATTTCCCGGCCCTGTATTATATGCACAAATGGTGCAGTATTTATTTGCGGTTGCATTATTAACAGTTCCAAAATACTTTTTACTGAGTTTTGAAATATAAGCACATCCTAGCTCAATATTATTTATTGGATCATAAAGATATGATTCAGCCGGGATGAGTTTTTTATTTTTTATATATTCGTAGGCTTCTGCTCCTCCTGAAGCCGGCATGAGCTGCATTAATCCGATAGCACCACAATGAGATCTTGCCGCTGGATTAAAAAACGATTCGGTGTGAATAGTTGCCAGAACATGTGAAGGATCAATTTCAAATTGTTTGCAGTACTTCAACACGATAGGTGTAATATTTCTCATTCGTTTTTGTAAGTGGTCGGGTGTGAGAGGAAATGTTAAGACAATGGATTTACTCTTACCATCAGGCAAGACTTTTTCAGTAACTACAACATCCCTTTTTTCATTACCATGATTTACATTTATTGCGTCAATAATGTTTTCTTCTTTTAAAGTTACCATACTTTGTAAAATCGGTTGTTTTGTGATTTGTTTTGAACTGTCAGTAGTTGTCACAGGTATTGTTGACATTGTACCTTTACTACTAAGAAGTTGTTGCACTGCAGCTTTTACGCGTGTTTTAATGGTATCAATCGGATCATCAGATGTCTTTAAGATTTCAATTTTTGCTATTCCGTTTTCAAAATCTACGCTACTGTAAGATTTTTTGTCTTTTGAATACTCAACCCAATCTTTATTTGTTGGTTCTTCAAATTTATGCCACAGGTTTACAATACTGTTTTTAAATTCTGCGTATTCCTTCTCCTGTTGTGCTTTCCAAATTGAGAATTCCTCTTCAGAAAGTGTACGATATTTGTTATATGCTTCTGCAACTTTATTGGCTTCTATGTGCTGCTGATTGACGTAATTATTAATTTCACTTATCTCGGATACACCATAGTCTGATAACTCATCTGCAGTTGTTTCTGTAACACTTAGAATTACACTTAGAACCAATAGAATTACCCATTGCCATATGCTTCTGCGCATTCTGCTCTGCCTGTTTAAATTTTCATACAGAATTGTGCATTGCCAAACACAATTACCAAATTGTATTCTTAAATCAGCAGTTTGAAATCTATTCTTTAGCATTCAATTTATTTAACTGATTGTCAAGTTCTTCGAACCCTTTTTTTGCCCTGAACTCGCTCAGTAGAGCTTCTTTAGAGGTGAAAGACTTTTCTACTGCATTGTTGATAATTTTCTTCACAGATTCATCAAGAGGATATTTCGCAAGAGAATACATTTTACCTTTTATATGTTCACGTTTTTCAATTGTTGCACCGACCAGTTCAACTTCTGAAAGTGCACGTGTAACTGATTGAGATAGCTCTGTAACTTCAGCTGTTGAGCCAATGCCAGCTTGTCCAAGATAATCCTTAACCAGTGAAGATACTCGCTGACCGAGAACTGTTGCAATTTCTTTTCGTGCTCTGAGATCGGCAGATTCTTTGGCGAGTTGCAGATTTTGTTGTTCAGACATTCCCACGCCAAAAAGGAATCCTGTTTCCTTTGGAGGATTTAAGAAGAATGAAGGCATGTCATCTTGATTAATTTTTGATGATTGTGTTTTATTTCCGCCGCAACTAACCAGCAATAACAACGCTAATGAGTATACAACTCCACGGTACATATAACCTCCAAAAATATCTAAACGTGATGAGACTGCTGCATATTTCAGAATTTAATACCTTCTAATTGTAAGGTATTTCTATTAAAAAAAACAAGCTATAAATATCTAAAAATGTACCAATGTCTGTAAATAATTAATTTTGTTTGTATTGCATCGTGCATAGACAAATGCGAGTGCACTTAGTGTAAATAGTGATGTAAATTGCAGTTTAATGTAACACATAATTTCTTACAAAGGATCATTAAAAGGCAATATTAAGTCAATCTTGTTATTGATCCATCACAGTGGTATAATAATTTTAAGGTTCAGATTTATTTTCCAACTACTTTGTTTTAAAGAAAACTGTGTGGTAAGAAAACTACTTTCTGTAAAGTATTGCCAGGGAATAATTCAAGTACTTTGCAATTAGGCTATCAACAGTTGATAGTTAGTATAGGAGGTTTGTTTGCAAGTCAAAAACTTTTCAGGTGCTACTGCATTTCTA
The DNA here is from genome assembly GCA_012513915.1 of Fibrobacter sp. Classification (GTDB taxonomy): domain Bacteria; phylum Fibrobacterota; class Chitinivibrionia; order Chitinivibrionales; family Chitinispirillaceae; genus JAAZBG01. Next base: position 6,629 of record JAAZBG010000109.1, on the reverse strand, counting down.
ATAATTCTAACAGTTGGAATAGGTAAACTATTCTCACAAACAGCAATTGATTCTCCTGTAACAATTGATTCTCCTGTAACAATTGATTCTCCTGTAACAATTGATTCTCCTGTAACAATTGATTCTCCTGTAAAATTCTCTTCAACAGCAACAATTGACGAAATAGAACAAATTATTAGAAAACATCCTACGGTTACTTTTTCTGAACAGGATTTTTTAGATGTAGAAGCTGCGGCCATACAGAGTCAAAATTCAACCTCAAGAGGTATTATAAAAGTCAATCAACAGATAACAGAACTTTTATCTGAACAGCAGAATTTGCAGAAAATTAAAGATGTCAGTGTACTGCAAAAGGAGCTGGAAGAAAAACAAAGAAATAAAGAGACTATCAGGCTAGATGCACAGAGTGAATTATCACAAGTGTCAAGAAAGGGATTATACCTGGTTGTCTTGTCAGATATTGACTATTACTTGTCTAAAGAAATGCTTTCCGAACAGGCAAAGGCTGCACTGGCTCGAATAGCAATTGAAGATATTCGTGGAATATTTATTCAATCTCTGACGGAGGATAGTATAGACGCATATACAAATAGTTTTGTTCGGGGTATTATTAGCGGCCAAATGACTATAGAAACAGTATATCTTGCTGAAAAAAGGAATGCGGCAAGGAAGTTTATTTATTACGTGAAAGTTAGTGTCGCTCCATTAAAAAAATTTGAGAACACAATTAGTCCGGGAGGTATCTCGCAGCCAGATCCTGTTGTTGTCTCATTGAATTCACGTGAGGTTGTACCAAAAACATTTGCGAATTTGCTATCGCTTGAAGATGGTGCAATTGTTTTCCAGGGAATAGAAGGAGTACGAAATGCAATTGACAATGATAACGCAGCTTCTAAAAAACAGGAACAGGCAATTATACAAAACACAAATAAACATATAGCTGATCTTGAAAAAGAAATCTTGCTACTACAGAACCGCCTTGTAGATCGTACCAGGTATTTCAGACAAGCCGCTCAAAAGTTAGAGTGTTCTTGTCCTCAAGATGTAAATGCTTGTGTGCAAAATGTTTTTGAAAACTTTACAATCAAATTTTCGATGTTTGAAAAACAAAAAATTTTACTTAAAGAAAGTGAGATTGTAACGCAACGTACGATTTTAATGCCAGAGGGTGAACCTGCAAGGGATATTGCCATTACAATCCAGAATCTTATTAAACAACTTAACACAACTTATGGAAAAGTAGATCAATTTATTGATATTACAGAAAGTACACTCACCGAAGGAAATGGTTCACGACGAGAAGGAACCAGAAAAACAACTTTATCACGAGCAGATGTTACTCGCAGCGTAGACAGTGTAAAAGTATATATAAACCCAAAGGATGACGGGAGCTTTAAAGTACTTTTATCTGCTAATTTTAAAATTGATAGAAATAACATGTCAGCAACAAAGGATACAGCAATCAGTATGCAACCTGCAAATACAAATGTTGTGAGCAGTAATTTAACAAATACAGAAACTTCATCAGAGAATCTTTTAGAGCAGGATATCACTTCCGCTCAGGAACAATTGCATCATCTTGACAGTAAGAAAAAATCACGATCAAGTTTGAAACGATGGCTTCGTTTTTTAAGTGGAATGGTTGCAGTTGGAGGTTGTGGAGCTGCAGGATATTACGTGTATGAATGGGATAAAAACTGTAAAGATTATAATAAAACAACTGAAGCTGACAAGGCAATAGCATTGCGTAAAAAAATCCGTACTGAAGAAAAAAATATTAAACTCTTCAGTATCCTTGGAGGTGTTGGTGTTGTTGGATTTGGGGTGACATATGTATTTTAAACAAAACATACATTTGTTAATTGTAATACTGCAATTACTAATTGTTACTATCACCGTAAACATGTTGTTTTGTAGTGCGGAATTAAATAATCCTGTTGATCCTGAATCGAAATCATACATTCTTCCCAATGCACCTACAGGTGTATCTGTAACAGCCGGCAATGGTCAGGTAATTGTTACATTCGAGTATCCAATACCAAACGGCGGTCCAGCGGTAACCAGTTATACAGTAACCTCGACACCAGGCAACATTGCAGTATCAGGCACAACAAGCCCACTTACGGTAACAGGACTATCTAATGGTGTTGAATATACGTTCGTTGTAACAGCGACAAATGTATGCGGTACCAGTCCTTCATCTGTAGCATCTGCTGCAATAAAACCATCGACAGTACCTGGTACACCTACAAATGTTACAGCTACAGCTGGAAATATGGAGGCAATGGTAAGTTTTACTGCACCAGCAACAAACGGCGGATCGGTGATTACCGGATATTCAGTTACCTCGTCTCCAGGTGGAATAACAGTAACTGGAACCGCAAGCCCCCTGACTGTAACCGGCCTTACAAATGGTACAGCCTATACTTTTACTGTAAAAGCGATAAATGTAAATGGAAATAGTTTACCCTCCACAGCTTCAACTGTCGTTACACCATCAATAGTACCTGGTACACCTACAAATGTTACAGCAACAGCTGGAAATATGGAGGCGATAGTAAGTTTTACTGCACCAGTAACAAATGACGGATCGACAATTACCGGATATACAGTTACCTCATCTCCAGAAGGAAGGATAGCAACTGGAACCACAAGTCCCATTACAGTAACCGGCTTGGCAAATGGTACAGCTTATACTTTTACTGTAATAGCAACAAATGTACATGGTAATAGTTTACCCTCCACAGCCTCGGCTGTTGTTACACCATCAACAGTACCTGGTACACCAACAAATGTTACAGCAACAGCTGGAAATATGGAGGCAATGTTAAGTTTTACTGCACCAGCAACAAATGGCGGATCACCAATTACCGGATATATAGCAACCTCGTCTCCAGGAGGCAAAACAGCAACTGGAACCACAAGCCCCCTGATAGTAACCGGCCTTACAAATAGTACTGCCTATACTTTTACTGTAGTAGCGATAAATGTAAATGGTAATAGTTTACCCTCTACAGCTTCGACTGCCGTTACACCATCAGCAGTACCTGGCGTACCTACAAATGTTACAGCTACAGCTGGAAATATGGAGGCAATGTTAAGTTTTACTGCACCAGCATCAAATGGCGGATCGGCAATTACCGGATATACAGTTACCTCGTCTCCAGAAGGAAAGACAGTAACTGGAACCACAAGCCCCCTGACTGTAACCGGTCTTACAAATGGTATTGCGTATACTTTTACTGTAATAGCGATTAATTTAAATGGTAATAGTTTACCCTCCACAGCCTCGGCTGCTGTTACACCGTCAAATACTGCTATATCTCCTTTATTCTTAAAAGCAATCAACATTACTAACAATACTTGCGCACTGGCATGGACTGAAGTGGTTGACCTACAAAACTTTTCATGCTACAAGGTATTCAAATCAACTTCATCGAATGTAACTGAAAACGCTACTTTAGTTACGACGATTACCACGGCAACATCAAATAATTACAATATTATCGGTACTGCTGGGGTGACTGAGTATTTTAAGGTGTATGTGTACAACAAGGCGGGGGCAGGCAGCGCGAGCAATGAGGTGACGGTGCGCTACCCGGATGCTTTGAAAGCGTGGACGTTGACAATGAATACATCGCAGTATGGGTACACACTTTCCGACATCCATTCAATTGATGATAACCATGCATGGGCAGTAGGAAAAAAAACTTCGCCTTCGGATACCGGAATAATTTTGAAGTTTAATTATAGTAGCAGGCTTTGGGAAAGGGAGGTTTTACCTGCCGGGATAAGAGATGTTGGTGGAATACATATGCTCTCAGCTTCGCAAGGTTACGCGAATGCACAATGTAATATTGGAGGACAAGCATCTTTGGCAATTTTGAAATATGATGGTGTTTCGTGGTCAATATATAGATCAATCAGTTACGCTGGCTACTACAGGGTAGCCTATGATATTTATGCTGTTTCTGATTCGGTTATTTTTGCAAGCTATCGTACATCTCTGAATCCCACGGAATTAGTTTACAAAATTACTCAAAGTGGCTGGTCTGATCAGGGAGTACCTGGTCTGTGGTTTACATTTAGAGAAAGTAATGATGGTTATGTATTTTGTAACTACTATTACGCCAGAAAATATAATGGCTTTGGATGGACCTCGATGGAAACATCCAGTTATTTTGAGGATATGTCAATCAATAAAAATAACGGGATATTGTATGCGCTCAAAGATGGCTATTCTTATTATACTGATACGCTTTTCATTTTCAACAACAGTGATCAGCCAACAAAAAAGGTTTCGCTTAATGTTAATAATAGTAATCACATTTTTGTTTATGATGACACCCATATATGGGTCTCGACGGAACATGAATTAGCTTTCTACGACGGAACGTCAACTCAAAATGTATCCGTTGCCGGGGCGTCTTCATTCGAAAGAATGTGGTTTCACAGTGCCACTAGTGGCTGGGCAATTGCGAATAACGGAATCTATATGTACAGGTAAAATAAAACATTTGAAACAAATCACATTTATATCATCTTTTAACAGTCACCACATCCAGTTCTTGGGATCACCAAAGAAAACTGAAGTGATGCTTCTTAATGGTCAAAGGACCAGAACACTGTTATCCAGGGGAATGAAAGGTTGCAATGTTTATTTTACAGATAAAAAACAAAGGGATATTTTGAGAAGTTTATTGAAAAGTAAACACGCTGTAATCGGAACATTGATTACAGGAATACATATGTTTTCAATTTAACCGTATTGCTCACTCTCCAAGCGGTGGATCAATAAGGCCGCAGTCTCCGTTTTCGATATAGGAGACTTTAAAACATTTTTCATATAATCGATCGCTGGTTTCCAGTATAATATCTCTGAAACGTAGATTTCTGATCCAGCGATCAGGAAGTGCAGACATTCCACTGGTAAGGCCCAGTATATTGCCAACCAGCGTTCCGGTGCAGTCACTGTTACCATCATGGTTAACTGCCATGAGAATACCCTCTTCACTCTCACCCTGATAAAGTATGCCACAGTACAGGGCAATAGAGAGTGCTTCTTCGGCAACCCAGCCACCACCAAGTCGGGGAATTATTTCTCCATCGAAGTGGGATATTGTTGTTGTCTGATCTATAAGTTTTAAGGCTTTTTCAACGGACTGCAATGTTTCCCTGTGGTTGTCCCAGGTTTTAAGGATTCGTATTGTTTCAGACAGCGCTGTATCCAAATCAACTTTTTTTGCAAGAAATGAAATTAAAGCAGCGAAAAAACCACCAGAAAGATAACCGGACGGATGTCCATGTGTCAGGGCTGATATATCGCAGCCAGCTTTGAAGGCATATTCGCTGTCATAATAGAGTGCGAGTCCCACCGGGGCTATCCGCATAATCGTTCCGCATCCTTTGCTGTTGTTGACTGCTTTGTTTATACTACCCTGAATACCACCCTCGAGTGCACTGAGGCAGGACTTGCCAGGTGCACGCTGTTTGAAGAGGCCATTCCTTTTTAGAAGCCATCCTGCCTCAAGAACATCACTGGCCGGTTGCAGGGCTTTCGTGTTTACCGATTTTCCCTGTGTTACCAGCCAGCGAAGGTAGGCATGCCAGGCTTCTGTAGCAATATTACCATGTTTCCGGGCGTATTCGACAAGGCCTTCAGCTGTGAACAACATCATCTGTGTATTGTCTGTAAATTCACCTTCGCTGTTCGGGAACTCGACATAGTCTCTAATCCCCTTAGTGCCATAGTTGCTGCGAATATTTTCGAGGCTGAGAAACTCCACAGGAGCACCTAAGGCGTCACCAATGGCTCCTCCCATAATGCAGCCGACAAACTGGTCATAGCTTATCTGTTCCATATTTTTTTAGACTCTCTATTTGCAGTTATTGAATGTTTTGATCGTTTTTTCGACTATCTCGGGAATTGCGTCTTTAGCCATTAGATTTCCTGTAAATGAAAGAGACTGTGATAATGAGAAAAAATTCCAGTAACGTATAGAATCTTATAATTTAATAGAAAAAAAAGCAATGTTACTATTGAGGTAAATAACGTCGCTGTAGCAAATTTATGACGTTCAGGTGCTGAAAGGATTTCCGAATTGGGTGTCGTATAAAAACGGATTATACATCTCATAGTTACTTTACTGATCTACTCCCATTTTAACGATAGGGAAAAATAATAATAATCTTCTAATATTGTTTTTAGAGATATAGACCATTATTTTACAAAGGAGAATATATATGGCCGAACTATCAATTCAGTTTACCGACCCTGATTCAGAGATGTTTTTGAATGAGGATATTTCTGGGAACAAAGCAGTATCAACGCCTCAATCAGAGTCTTCAGATCATCCATTACCAGACAATTTCTGGCTAAGGAATTATAACAATTTTTCACTGGTCCAAAATAACGATCAAGCGGGTAAAGTTATTGACAAATTTGGAGAGGAGGTTAACAATAACGAACATAAAACTGTTTTTAATAAAGTATACATTATGGCAATGCGTGGAAGTAACGCATTTGAGTTGGAACGTACGATTAAACTTTCATTCTCTAATCAGGACTTTCATTCAAATTTATTTTTGCAGAATAGTCTATTTATTTTACCTATGATTGGACCAGTTTT
>JAAZBG010000108.1 GCA_012513915.1 Fibrobacter sp. | reverse complement strand
TGCAAAAGTCACTATCAGAAAATCATATGGTTTTCGTCAATATGAAACATTGGAATATGCTTTATATCATAAGCTTGGGAATCTTCCATTGCCGGAATGTACCCACAAATTCTTCTGACGAGGCAAATTTAATTTTTTATCAATTGCCATTATCCTAAAAAAATATCTATGTTTTCCAAAAGGTGGACAAGGCCCACCATAGCCACTAGTTTTAAACGTAGTGATACCTTGTCTAATTCCTTTTATCAACTTAGCATCTTTCGGCAGATTTTCATTAAGTTCAGTAACTTCGGGTGGAATATTATAAACTACCCAATGAATCCATGTAAAAAAAGATAGACCTCTAAATGGTATATCTTTATCATATGCTACAATAACAATAGATTCTGTTTCTTTTGGAATACCGCACCAACTGATATGTGGAGAAATATTCTCAGAATCACAAGTATATTCCATTGGTATATTATCGCCATTTTTAAATGAATTACTTGACACATTGATTGAATGTTTATTCATAGATACTTTGCTAATTCCCATACATGAAACATTAATACAAATCCATACTATCCATATTATAATTATTGTGTTTTTTGCATTCATAATCTTAATTTTTAATAATTTCCTTTATTGTTTCTTATCGCGCATCTTTTGTTTTGTGCCCCAAGTATTGCATTCAACGGGTTCGGGTACGCACCCAAAGTTTACGAAACGCAGTGAAGTAAATTTTGGGTTGGCCGTGTTATGCGAAGTGGATTTGGCTCTTTCATTCTTCATTGCGAGAGCTCATCTGATTTCTCTTGAATCTCCATAGTTTCCTGGGTATTGTCCTCATTTATCCTTGAGAATGCATTATCAAGTGATTTTTTGAATGCATCCGAAATTGCTCTTTTCTTTGTTTTTGAACTTGAGTAATTCATATAATTTTCTTTAAAACTAATAGTGTCCATACAATTTAATTTTATAGAATCTATTTCTGTCAATTTTGTTAACTTAAAGTTTGAAATACCGTAAACAGTTGTGAAATTATTTGTTCCCCAAATGCTTGCTCCTATTAATCCTCCCGCAAATCCAACAACAAATCCTTCAGCCTCAATTTTTGAACGGTCCGGACAATGCCATTTAAGTTCATCTATATGAATTTTATAATATGTATTCCTAAAAGATGTTTCATTGTCCATGATATTCTTTATTTTCAAATTTACTAAAGAATCCGCTATCTTCATAGCAGAACCCTTCATTTTGGCTTCTTCGTTCTTTGAAATCTCGTATCCAATTTTGCGATTTTCATCAACATCCCTCTTTAGCAATGACGGTGCACACCCAATAAACAACAAAACTGCTAATGTAATTCCAATAAATCTGATCTTCATTTATGCCTTTCTTCAATTTGGAACATTCATAATTCTATGTTTTTGCCTTGCCCCCGCAAAATTCTTCTCTGTCTTAAGAGCCACATCTATTTTGCATAACGTCGTGGCCAACAGTTGATCGTGCGGCTTTGCGCATGTCAACTTTGGCCTGTTGCTTACCAGTGGTCTGGCGCCCTTTCTTCTGTCTTGCGCGCGGCTTTTCATTCCCCTATTGAATCTCTGCTAACATTCACTGGTTCTGGTATACTTTGGTTCGCTTCTGTTTCGAATCCTGCCAATTTCTTTTCTGCTTCAGTCAATTTATTGTTCTCAGAATATGCTATGAAAAGCGGAATATATGTAACAATCCAAATGATTATGGCTTTGAATGTCCGAAAATTGAAGACTGTCTTTATAACTATGATTTCATACTTGATTGCATAGAAACTAATTATAATCATTCCCAATGTGCAGAATATGGCGGGCAAGGCAATGGCAATATCCGGTTGTGCCCCCGGTTTCAAAAATATAGAGCTAATGGTCAACAGCAAAATTATTAAACTTAGGATGATACTGTATATGCCAACCCAACCGATTCCAATAGTAAATTGCTTTAATGCATTTTTTCCTTTAAATATTCTGCAGACGAAATAGGTTACAAAAAGTGATGCAACAAAGTATATCACTGCAACCAATAAGTCTTTTGTTACAAACCTGACAAACTCATTTGGCAAAGTCCGGTGGAGAATTACTCTGCTAATCAGACTTGATATTGGAAAAGCCAAACTCCCAATAATCCCAACTATGATAGCTTCAAGAAGATTATTCCTATTTATTATATAGCCTATAAAGCTCTTTTGGTTTGATAGTTTACTGAAGTCAATCATTACATTCTCCTTTTCCTGGCTTTTTGATTTGTTTTTCCGCGCGCGGTCTTCTGTCTCAAGGGTGCCAGAGCATTGCAAAACGGGTTGCGCGACTCGCACGCTGTTGTTTGTCTGTAGCCAGCCAGCCCATTTTTGGCCACCTAATTTTTCTCCCTCTTCGCGTGCCTTTTATTGATTTTTTATAAGCTTTTCAATTATTAATTCGCTATAAATCTCACTGCCATTTTTGAACTCATTTGATATTTCACCATATTGCCTTGATATCAAACTCAACGTGACTTCTTTTATTGATAATGTATCTCCTACTGAATTGAAATATCCCGGCAGAAAAGTATAAACTTGATCTGATGAATCATCAATATCTACACCTTTGTAAAACGATAAATTATTTGCTTTTACTATAGAGCATGAAATTCTTAGCTCTGCCAACGGATTGTTTCCTGTCCATGAAACAGTTAATTCATTATTTATATTTGCTTTTGATGGAGTGCTAAACTTTGTAATGTTTGACTTATATGTATTGAGAGAACATGCATAACTTTTACCGTCACTTAATGTCACAATAATTAAATATTTGCTACCATTCTTCCAATCAACATCATCGGAGTAATATACTGGGGTGTTAGTAAGGAATTCTTGTCGTTCTTCCATCTGTTTGCCATTAATTTTTACACTACCCTCTTTTATCAATACATTATTAAAAAGTCCCTTTGACACATTTACTCGGACATCATTGAAATAATTACCATTCGAGGCATATCTTCTTGATAATTTCGCTTTAATTTCTAAAACTTTAGGGTCTTTTTCAATTGAATAATGTGTTGAATCAGCCAAGCCTGGTCCAAATGGATTAATTTCCATGAAATCATCTTTAAACAAGCCGCAGCCTAAAAGCAAAAGCATAGTAAATATGAACGAATATGTTATCATCTTTGTCACTTTAAAAGATTCCTTTCATTTGTTTTCGCGCGCGCGTTTCTTTCATGCATTCAAAAAAAAGGGGCTGGCTGGCAATTGCAAACGGTTTCAAGTATGCACTTTTTGCACAAAAAGGCGCTCACTTGATTACATTTAACCGATTTAATTGTAAAAAAGTTCATACTTTCATTCTCTAATTGACTAAATATCAGTACCCTGTACTTTACAAAAAAATCACAATGACACCCATCGATCACGATTCCTTGATTTTGCAGGAAACGATACTTCTGATAAAAAATCAAATACTGTCCGTATTATAATTAAACTACGTCAAGGGTATGGGTGTGTCAAGGATGGAAAGTGGAAAGTGGAAAGTGTATCCAGTTTTGATATATTCTGGATTCAATTTTCTATAGGCCATAACTTAATTTCCTGTTCTTTCCCAAATGGTGGAGAACCTGCACTGAGATAAATCAATTTCCCGGTACCTGTATTTTTCAGGCCATGTAATTCATTTGATGGAATAAATATTGAATCGTCCTTTCCTACTTCACACTCCTCGTTTCCCACTTGCATCAAGCCTTTTCCTTCTATTATAAAATATGATTGCTCTGTACAATGTGAATGTACATTCTGAAAACCATTTATATCCATTTCAACTAATGTGGTGGTTATATGCTTCGATCCTGTTGACACTTCGGATACCAGAAGATGAGATATAATATTATCCCTTGAATATTTTCGTGTGTTTTTAACATTAGTAATGTGCATGTCCCTTTACCTTTTTAAAAAACCATTCGAATTTTTTAACATTTTTGTGTTTTTCTCTTTGACAATAAAAGTATGTTTGCAGTGTCCTGTTTGCCATCACTTTTAAAATTTACAACTATTTCCTGTTAGGATTATATTTTCTATAATAAAAATATGTATCACTTACCATATTGGTTTGTTTATGTCCTATAGGAATTCTTTTTTCAAATAATTCAAATCCGCATTTTTCTGCCAATTTATGTCAACGTTATCCTGTTAAGCGATGCTCCGGCTGGTTGCCTTTTTCCGGCGCGGCATCATCCGTTTTTATTCTGGAAAGTGAATTATCAGATCATTGAGCTCATCCCGCTTTCTTATTAATCTGTCATTACCCCCTTTATCTATAAGTATTTCTGCAGGACGCAACCGACAGTTGTAATTCGAACTCATTACCATTCCGTATGCACCGGCATCAAGTATTCCTACTATATCACCTTCAATAATTTTAGTCAGGCTGCGGTCTTTTGCGATAACATCACCTGTTTCGCAAATATTACCGACAAGAGTGACTGTTTCCTTGAATAAATTGTCTCTTTCAGCGGTTCCATAAATTTCAATTTCATGGAAGGAATCATACATTATTGGTCGTGCAAGTACATTAAACCCGATATCTGTCCCTATGTATTTTTTCCCGCCATTCATCTTTACTGAATGCACTCTACCCAGAAGAACTCCACATTCCGCAACCGTAAAACGTCCCGGTTCCACTTTGATAGTAATTTCTTTACCGTTTTTAGAAACCCAATTATCAACCAGGCACTTAAGTTTAATCCCAAGTTTTTTCAGGTCTATTGGCTGTTCTCCTGATCCCTTATGATACGGTATACCAAACCCGCCTCCAAAATCAATAAACTCAATTTCTGGAAAGTTTTCTGCAAACTCTAAAAGAAAAGTAGCCGCCTCAATGTAAACTTCAGATGTCATGAACAGTGAGCCGATATGCTGGTTTATACCTATCAGCTGTAAATCATACTGTTTCAGAGTAGCTTTCAAATCATCGATGAGAATCGGATCGACGCCAAATTTGGTGTTTTTTCCTCCTGTAATAACCTTTTCATGGTGGCCGGCTCCAACACCCGGGTTAATTCGAACGGCGACCTTCCCTCCTCTATTTATCTTCCCATATCGGGCAAGTTGCGAAACAGAATCTACGCTTACCATGACACCTGATTTGACAGCAAAAGCGATTTCTTCGTCAGACACATTGTTGCAGATGAACAGGATTTCTTCAGGCTTAAAACCAGCCTTAAGCTCAATAAATATTTCACCCGGTGACATTGCATCAACTAATAAACCTTCATCACGAATAATTTTTAATATTGACAAATTAGTATTTGCTTTTGCAGAATAGTTGATTTTGAAATTGCGATAATCAAGAAGATTCTTGAGTTCGTTACAACGGTTCCTTAGTATGGTTTCGTTGTATACGTAAAGCGGCGTTCCGTATTTTTCAGCCAATTCAATTGGATTCGATATCCCGTAGAAATTAACGCCTTTTGTCCAAATATTTTGTACATAAAATTTTGTATTATTCTTCATTGGTTTTCCTTTTGTTCATGCGATACTATTATTCTACAAGCGCAGGACGCGCCTCAAGCACCCTTAATTTTTTCCTATATTTTTCTCTTCTTTGACGTGTTTTCTCACATGTTGAAATTCCGGTATACCATACCATCGGTTTTCCGGTAAACCAGCCTCTCTGGATAAAACTTCGACAATTTTATTATCAGCAGACCAATCAGGTTCTCCAACACCCATGTCAATTAATGGTGTATTCGGATTATTCTTTTTTGCTTCGGCTTTTGCTCTCTTAATAAGTTCGAATTTATATATCTCCGTTGTCTTGCCGAAATCCTTACCGCCAAGTCTTTCAGATATTTTATTTTCAAAAAAATTCATTAGTTATTTCCTTTCCTTCTTGTCTTTTTCTTAGAGCGCCGGTCGTTTTTTTGTTTTGCGCAAGCCAGCAATTGCAAACAATGGTGTCCAGCGTGGACTATTTGCACAAAAAAGTGCATACCAGATTCCATTTAACCAACTTCGCGAAAAAAAGTTCATACTATCATTCTCTGATTGACTCAATCTCAGTACCCTGTACTTTATGATAAAATCACGGTAACACCCATCAATTACGATTACTTGCTTCAACAGGAAACAGTACTTCTGATAAAAAGTTCAATACCGTCAACATTACAATTAAACTACGTCAAGGAAATGGGTGTGTCAAGGGTGGGAGGAAGAAAGTGGGAAGTGTGGAGTGGAAAGTGGAAAGAGCTGGAGCAAGAAGCAAGAATGTAACGTGTGACGCGTAACGAGTGACGGGCAGATGAAAGAGCAAGAAGTAAAGGAGTACCTTTTTTTAATACTTTTTCAAAAGCAAAATAACTTAAGGGACAGGTCGCCGAGCGTAGCCGAGGTGACACATTTTGTTACTTGTTGTTTAGTTCAAGTATTAGGGGTTTGTTCAATTGACTGTTATCAATAAATTGTAATATTAACACCTCGTTCTAATTTTAGAATTCGTTGCAATGCTTTACAATGTCTGGTTTAATTATTGTTGGGCATCTCATTGTTCATTATGTTGATAAATGCGTTTGAAATAAAAGAATAACGGTATACCGGTAATAATCAGTACTACCCAATTCAATGTTAATGATAATACTTCATATCTATATTCAAGATCGCTTCTATACCAGAAAGCCATTATGATCAATCCCGCCACTGTAATAACTGAGTTTACCAGGTAAGTATATTTTATTGACTTTATCAGTTTTCCTGAGCGAACGAAACGTAAAGATAAAAAACCAAAAGACAAGCCCATCATAAAATATCCAAGACTCTCCAGAGCGATAAATACACCATGTGGATTATATTCTGAGAGCAATATCAGACTTTCCAATTCACCTTTAAGTAAACTCGGTTGAACGACCGCCAACTGAATAAAGTAATTAATACTATGAATGGCCGCAGAGATAACTGATAACATCAACGCGATGTGCGTAGAGATACTTTTATGAATTGGGTCACAATGATAAACAGAAGCAACCAGAACCACAAACAAAAGTGACAGTAACAGGGCTGGATACATCCAAATATAGTCTACTGGTACAAAATCAGCGACATCTGTATAAGGATAAGAAATACATGATTTTATAACTCCCATCTTAACTAAAGGAGGACAGTACGGTCCCGATCTGGCAGGGGCCATTGTCACTGCGGTTCCCAGAGCCACGATTGCAGTAATGGCAGTGAGTATGGATGTCCATTTGCCATATTGACAAGCTACTTTGATCTCCATCTGCTTCTCCTTTTTTCAAGTTTTTACGACATGTCATAATTTCCTATGCAACCGCAAAATTATACTGTTTCCAGGACGAGTTAAATATCAGAAAGCTTGGACTCATAGATATTATTTCTTATGGTCATTCCTGTCAACCTTATATGCAGGATTTCCGCTGCCCATTTCCTGAATTCGGTAGCCCGATGTGAATTTAATCGGTAGCCTACTGCTGTAATAGCACGCAAATTATGATATTTAGTTGCTTTTTTCTGTGTTTTACCTTTAATTGCACCATGTTGAGTGGTATGTGCAAAATTTGCACATACCAGTGTATCATTGTCTTACTGTCAATGATTAATCGGATACATTAAGCATCCAGTGACACCCCGACAGATTCCTGTGGAGACACTGTCGGAGATGAGGAAGCTCTTTTTTCCTCAGGAGTGATTGATACGCCTGCCGGTTTTCAGGTACTTCGTGTCAGTCAGTGAATCGGGACGGATTCTCACCAATCAAGAAATTGCGGACTTCCGCAGGATCTGTCCCGTTCTTTTCGCATTGACCGACCTGCAATCACAGCAAGGAGTCCGGACCCAATCCGGGCAAACAGGGGTATCTGGGCGGATTTTATGTAATACCTGCCTGCCGAATCAGGATTCTCATGATAAAAACGGTAATCCGCTGGAAAAGTGTCTTTGGAATAAAAGGAGTGAAGCGACATAATCCGGAATCGCATCATCTCCCCTAAACTCACTGGCTCCGTTTTTTTGCGCGAGAGATCGGCAAAAAAAAGGTCCGCACACTTTACAATCCGGTTATTGAGCATCTGTTGTGATCTGATATCGCAGTTATACTGGTGCGTACAGGCGCCAAGAGTACCGCTCAATCTGAATCCCCAGGCCAGGGCAGTCCCAAAAGAGAGATACTTAAGCGACTCTTTGAGTCCGACTCCGCAGGTAGTGGATATGACGACAGCATATTTACCTGTGTATCGTGGACGATGCCCCAGATATGCAAGCCTGTCGATAAGGTTTTTCATCAGCGCCGGAGTGTTGAAGACATAGGTCGGGGCGCAAAAAACCACACCGTCGGCATGATCCATCTTTTCAATAATGAGTTTCGTGTCATCGTTTTTCAGAGGACAGAACTCTTCTCCTTTTGTAATGCATGCAAAACATCCGCGGCATGGGGATATGAACATGTCGCGCACAGTCAGGTATTCGAACTGCACATCGCCTGACTTTTTCATGATCTCTTCAAATCTTTTGGCCAGTTTCAGGGTGTTGCCGTCATGCGGGCTTCCATGGATAACGACGATCTTCATGGTATCCTCCTTCAAGGCGTTCAGGGGTAGGAAAAAATAGTGCCTTGCCGTATTATAACTTGCTTTGTGCAACCTGCGCCGCACCTTTAGATTGCCGGTAGATTATTGTAACATATATTCATCATTTTTTAAATTCATCTTTGATTTATTACCTACAATGGTGTTCAGGATGTGAAAAAGAAAGTGGGAAGTGGGTAGTGTGGAGTGTGGAGTAGGAAGATCCGGTTTTGATACGCGTCGTCTCCGTTATGCTACGGCTCTGGCACCGTTGAAAGCGTCGTCAAGCTATTCAAGACAATCCAACATTAATTTCATCATCTTTTCTAAACAGGAATTTATTAGGACATACTTCGATGCATAGATTACATTTTTGCAAGTACTTTTTGCGATTGAAATGTTGGCCATAAATTTCTCCTCATGTAAAATATTAAAGAAAGCAGTGCTTTCCATCTATTTTATACTACATAAATATTCTTTTTTTTATGCGGCCTTTTTTAAACATGCCCATGTATTTGTAAAAATAGCCAACAAAACGGATCAATTCTTGACATAATGTTCAAATTATCAGAAGATTTCCTCGCATTTTTTGAAAACGATAGTATTAACAGATTTGTTACCATTCGTTGTATTTGAAAATATATTAATATTCAAGTCTTCATCAGGCACATACATCGAATTAAAGCCCACTCCTGCATCTGCTCCGATTGCTTTTAAGCATAATTTGTTACCAAACATTGAGAGATAGACACCCAATCCGTATTTATGATGTTGATATATATCAACATGTTCTTGGATCATAACTCTTCTGATAGATTCAGGCAGGAGATCGTTTTTAAATAATGCATCCCAAAACTTGTGTATATCCTCACTATTCGTATATGCTCCACCATCAGCTCCACCTCGTATCGGAAGCTGATAAATATTGGTCTTCGCTTCATTGTCAGTTGATATATACCCGCTGGCGGTGTTTGGGGGTAATGCATTGAAGGCAAAGAAGCCGGAATGATTCATCTCTGCCGGTTTGAAAATGTATTCGTTGACGAAATCTCTATAGAGCATTCCTGATATCTTTTCAATAATCATTCCTAAAAATACATATCCACCGTTTGAATAAGAGATCCGTTCATTTGGCACGTATTTTATTTTCTTCCCATGAAATAAAGGGAAATAATCAGAAGGTGTTTCAAGTTTATACCAGGGGATTTCCACTTCAAAAGTATTGAAATCATTAGCTAATTCCTCATCATAGTAGTCGAAAATCCCGGAAGTGTGAGTTAGCAAGTTCTTTATAGTCGCTTTTGGGTGAATGAAGGTCAATTCATCATCGAAAATCTCATTGATTGTCGATTCCAAATGAAGCTGGTTTGCTTCGATTAATTTTAAAACCGCTACTGCAGTAATAGTCTTTGTGCCTGATGCTATTCCGAAAGCGGTTTTACTGTTTATCTTAATTCTATTTGAAATATCTGAATAACCAGTAGAACGAGAGTAAACAATTTCTTTGTTTTTAATAATAGATATATTACCTGAAAAATTTGTATTCTGACAGTGTTCTGAGATACTTCTAAAGTGATTCGTGAAATTTGTTAGTTGCATTTTTATGTTCTTCTTTTCCCCTTTACTCTTGAACGCGATTTCTTTTTATTACAAGATAAGGAACAAAACATTTCGCCCAACAATGTCCAGGATTCCTTTTAACCGATTTCGTGATAAAAAGTTTGTGTTTTCATTCTCTGATTGACTCAATCTCAGTACCCTGTACTTTACTATAAAATCACAGTAACACCCATCAATCACGATTCGTTGATTTTGCAGGAAACAGTACTTCTGATAAAAAGTTCAATACCGTCAACATTACAATTAAACTACGTCAAGGATATGGGTGTGTCAAGGGTGGGAGAAAGAAAGTGGGAAGTGTGGAGTGGAAAGTGGGAAGAGCTGGAGCAAGAAGCAAGAATGTAACGTGTGACGCGTAACGAGTGACGGGCAGATGAAAGAGCAAGAAGTAAAGGAGTACATTTTTTAATACTTTTTCGAAAACAAAATTTCTTAAGGGACAGGTCGCCGAGCGCAGCCGAGGTGACACATTTTGTTACTTGTTGTTTATTTCCACTTCAGACTTGACCCCGTTTTCTGACAATCATCATGTCAACTTATTTTTTACCAAATCTAACCTCATGGGTTGCTTCTGATACCCCTATTTTTTCTGAAACAGCACTAAGCTTTACCATTTTTAAAATTTTAGGAATAGCATAATTCAAAACATCATCATCTATGGATGTTTCAATTACTTTAATTCGTTTGAGATTTCCATTTGCCGTGATAATCAAAGACAGATTTAGACTTCCTTGCAATGCTGGATTGAATTTCATCCGACAATTACAGGCATATTTCAGGTAATTATCTAAAACAGAGAGTTCCTGAGAAATGCTTGAAACAGAGCGTCCTTTCCCTATTACATAGTCAGTTGTGTCATTATCAACCCAACCGATAGCATCCTCAGAAAGAGACAATGCTGTAATTAATGAATCTATCCTCCTTTTCAATTTTAAATTGGAGAGATTTGAATAATTTGTAGTTGACACATTGGCAAATAAGTTCTGAGCAGGATATGGACGTCGCTTCTTATATCCTCTAAAGAAACCCGTTTCTGAGTGGATTGGAAATGCAGATAGATTGTATTTATGCCACGTATCCAAAACACGCCTTGAAAGAGTATCTGCCTTTATGTACTTAGTTATTGGATTCCCGAAATTTTTTGATATTTTGAGTATTGGGGTGGCTGGTGCAGCATTATAAGGGAGATAATTGCTCCACATCACTTTTCCTGTGGATAGATCTAACAAAATCAGGTAGGTATGAAACACACTAATCTTAGTAACATACCCGATTATCATACCACCGCTGAGCAAAGTTGACAGCGCAAGCGTCCCCAAAGCCATTCCTGCTGTAAGAGCCGGATCAACCAGGCCTGCCTGATGAAAAATAAAAAACGTATATGGGCTATTTGTAAAGCCAGCTATGGTGTTCAGATCTGTTCTTGTTTGTTCCGTCAAATTGAGTGAGTTTTGCTTTGCCGGATCGGAATATACCAGGTTTAAATAAAGCTTCCTGCTAATTCTTCTCATAGCATCTTGTTGAGAAGATGATAATTTACATGTAACGTTATAAGGTAGTACATTTGGTTGTATCGAATTCTCATTCAGGGGTTTTACAGGCACAGTGAGTATCGTATCCATAAAGGAACCCATGAAACAAGGCTCTATGGATATTGCAGTATATCCCTTTTTTGAAAGAGACTTTGTAACTCCATACAGGATTAGAGAGTCAAGGGCATATGAAGAGTTGGCGCTATAATAATCATTCCTGTCATCGATTGCCACCAGAGCATCACTCAGGACTGCAATTGTATCAATATTCTCCTGAAGAGTCTGGAAATCCGGGCTAATTCTCACAAACTTACGATATGGTGAGCAAGATATCAGGAAAATCAGTATACCAGTAAGAGTAACGAATCTAATCATTTTATTGTGTTTCCATTATTGTCTCAAAAACGACATATTCCTGACTATCATATTTCTTTATGTCAACATTGCTATAGCCAGTCCAGATTGCGGCATTTGCCGCAATCCGGTAATTGATTATATCTCTTTGATTTTGGTAACTGTTCCTATGCCTTCGATACTTTGCACGATTACAGGATCTCCATAGTTTTGTAGGAAACGGTACTTCTGATAAAAGATTCAATAACGTTCGCATTGAATTAAACTACGTCAAGGATATGAGTGTGTCAAGGATGGGGAAAAGAAAGTGGGAAGTGGGAAGTATCACAAAAAGCATCTTATTGTTATGGGGCGTCATATTGCAGAAAACAGCAAACCCCGTACAGACTGGAAAACATTTCAGAATATTGAGGATATGCAACAGCTTATAGTATAAAATATGCAAGTATTGCATTTCAGACAATATATAGGATAGTAAAACGAATATGCCGGTAGATTCTTTTTATGAAAATAAACCAGATCTTCAGGATTGTTTATAGTAGATTATAGGTTAATTGTATATAGACCATTAATTCAGAAGACATTTCCATGTATACAGATTTTTATCCCGATCGTAAAAAACTTGAAACATCCTATGTGGCACATCGTCCCCACTATCAGGCTGCTGTTTCAGAGTTATCAAATGACATTCAGTCCAAAATTGATACTCTTAAAGCTCATGTGACCGTAAAAAGCCGTATCAAGTCATTTGAAAGCTATTTCGAAAAATTACTTAAACGGCTGGAAAAGAAGAGAAAGACCGGGCTGGAGGAGCCAATTCATGATATTCTGGCATTTCGTGTAGTATGCCCGTTTCTTGAGGACACAACCAGAGCAGAGAAGAAACTACGTTCGGCGTATGTAGTACACGACGTGGAACGCAAAGGTGAAAATCACTCTATCGGTGAATTCGGCTACAACTGTACCCATCTGGTGCTGGAAATTCCCGAAAGGATCCGTAAACTCATACCAGAACTTGATATCGATACTGTTGAAGTTCAGATCAACACGATTCTTCAGGATGCCTGGGCTGAAGTAGAGCATGAATTAATTTATAAAGGCCATATCGCCCCACTTGATACACCGTTGAGACGAAAATTAGCAGCAATCAATGCCACATTTACGCTTTCTGATATCACATTTCAGGAAATTCGTGACTATCAGCGTAAGCTCCACAAAGAACTCAATAAAAGACGTCAATCCTTCGCAGCAGAACATCCCGGCCCGATTACACATGGTAATCATGATGAAAAAACAACTCATGAGACTCAGGAAACTGAACATGACGTTAACACATCATACGGAAACATCCGAAACCTTGATGATCTGCTTGTTGAGGCTCTTCATGCTCACAACCAGAAAAACTACACGACTGCTATCGAATTTTATACCAGAATACTACAGTCGTCCATAGAAAAACGACTCCGAACGATTGTACTGATCCATCGTGGAATCGCATATTTCTGTCAAACACACTACCAGATGGCACATGAAGATTTCACCGATGCCACAGTCAATGAACCTGATAACAGCAGAGCATTTTATCATCTTGGCACTGTAGACCGGGTTATGGGAGACCACTCCTCTGCAATCAGTCATTTACAGAAAAGTCTGCAGCTTAATCCCTACCGGATTGAAGCACTGATTGAATCTGCAAATATATCATTCGAAATGGAAAACTATCCTGCAGTGCTTGAATATTGTGAAAAAGCCTTACGCATAAATCCCGAATTACCCGCGATGCTCAAATTGCAATCTATGGCCCAGACAAAGTTAAGTTGACAGAAACGATTGTTATTCGCGTTCTGTTATATGCTTAGATCATGTTGATATGCATTAGCTACACCGGATCATCGTTCCTTTTTTTAATCATACTTTCCATTTTTATATCGTTGCTTAACAGGTTTCTTAATCTCTGTAATTCGTTCGTTTTTACAAGATCAAAATGCATGGGTATTAACACTTTCGGATTGATACGATTTGCCAATTCAGCCGCATCTATAATATTCATCGTAAGGTTATCGCCTCCAACCGGTAAAAAGGCAATATCAACATTATTAATGTTACCGAGTTCCGGCACATTGTCCGTATCGCCAGCATGATAAACAACAACATTTTCATTGAACGTTATCAGGTAACCACAGTTTTCTCTTGATTTTGGATGCGCTTTTATCCATAAAAACACTGGCCTGGTATTGTATGCTGGTACGGCAATACATTGTATGCCATTGAAATTTCTTTTATCGCCTGGTTTTGTGGCAGTAATTTCACATTTTAATTTTTTGAGTTTTTTTCCAACAGATTTTGGGCATATGATTCTTGTTTCCGCTTTCATGATCTGTTTAATATCGTTTATAGATAAGTGGTCAGGATGAGAATGTGTAATAAAGATATAATCAGCTTTTTCGATTGCTGTTACTTTGACAGGATCAATATAAACAACCAGATTCTTAGATCTGATCTGAAAACCAGATGGAAAGAAATGAACGCTATTAATTCGAATGGCTCCCCATGTTGTTATTGTAATTTCATTTTGATAGTGGATAACCTGGGGCTCATCCAATCTCTGCTCACTTGCATATATTTTAATCAGCATGTATATCCCCGAATACATCTATTTGACATAACAGTAATCAAGTTGACTATTCTCATCGTTCTTTTTATCGGAACTTTTTGAAACCGATTCTATTAACTGGTGCATATTTATTGCCTTCAAGCCAGTGTAGGGACAACCCGTTGCTGAACCTCTCTGCTATTGTGTATAGTTATCTATTTTTCATTCCCTAAGTCATTCAATAGTTTAATTATTCTACCTATTTCATCATCGTTGGTTCTACCAGAATTGACATATCGTATAATTCCTTTTTTATCAATAACGAATATATTACTCTCGTTATTTTTCATAGAATAGGATCTCTTCATCTTCCCATCCCAATCACCATATAGTGTCATTTCTTCAATAATTGAATTTTCGACAAGTTTACTTTCCCAAATACCGGTAAATGGCCAAAATGCTGAAGTACAATCTATAACTGTCAATCGTTCGATATACCTTTTAATACTATCCGGCTGAATATTATAGAATTCATTCAGTTTCTGTTTTAATTTCCTGTTTTTCTCAACGACATCTTTAGTTTCATAGAATAAAAAAACAGTCTTCCCAAAATTCATTTTAAGATTTACAATGCTATTACTCCCGGATTTGACAGTAAAATCAGGAGCTGTATCACCAATTTTAAACTTTTGTGCAAATCCATTTGTTGATAACAACGATATCAGGATAAACCAGAATATTGCTATTTTATGCATTGATTTATTATTCATTATTATCAACTCTTGCCTTCATTGACCAAAACTGGTTTGTGTATATTCTCCATAGCTTTTTTGAAATACCATAATTACTTGATATTTTTCTTAATAGCTTTTTGGATATATTTCCAGTCTCTATCAGCTCTGTTCCGGCTTTCTCCAATGACAATACAGTTTCGTTTAAATAATATCTGTATGGTGTTGCTTCGATAAATGATAAACCACCCGGCCGCAGGACTGAAGCTAATAACGGTATATGTGAATTTCTGGCCATTGCTTTGAATGTATCAATCAATGGATTAAAATGATTGATTTCAGGGAAACCACATGTTGAAAATAAAACCATATATTTTTCGTTAAGCTTGCGCACAGGGTGCCTGGTTAGATTTTTGTATGACACAAAGACCGGAGCAACATTGATAAAGATTCTATCAAATAGTGCCTTTAATTTCGCAGGTGTAGAATCAATAAATAGTGGAAACGCAAAGATAGTTACATACGATGAGTTCAATTTATCAATTATTATATTTGCATCATCATTAATAATGCATTTCCCATTTGTTTTGAGCCAACAGGAAAGGCATCCTTTACATGGCTCGATTTTAATGTCGGAATTATAAATATCAATCACTTCAACTTCAGCGTTACTTTTTTCAATGCCTTTAATAAAATGGTGCAGATAAAAATATGTTGCACCGTTTTTTTTTCGGGGACTGCCATTAACAATTAAAACATTATCGGGCTTTTTCCATTGTCTTTTTTTCGATACTTCAAAGTTTTGAATTTCATTGTTGTCTTCGTTGTTTTCGTCTTTGTCAATTTTTTTGTTAAATACGATATTTAACATTTTGAGATAATAAAGAGGTCCATCTATTTTATATTTTCCTGTAATCCAGCCCCAAAAACCATTCAGTTTTCCACTTGCGACATCAAACCAGACTGAAATATCTGAATAGATCGTAATTGAAGGATTTTGATGTTTACCCTGGGCAAAATCCGCATTCCCATTTTCTATTTGTACATAAAGAAAATACGATTCCTGACGTTCTTTTAAAACAAACTGATACACCGCCTGGAAATCAGGATACTTTTTGTCATTATAAAGATTAATCCAGATACTGAAAAAACTTGATAAAGTCTCTTTTGTTGAAGTCAATTCTATCATGATTACTTCCTCATTTTTTAATTCTTTATAGTCCCCCAAAAAGGAACACCATACAAATTGACAAGCCGCTTAAATCTTTACTCGAATAATTTTCATAACGTTCATTACCAAAAGCATGTTTATACCCGGCACCTGCGATAAACGAAACACCATAACACACTTTAATTTCATAATTATTGACATTTTGATCATGTTGGTTAACATAAAGCAAAGCAGCAATTCAGGTACACATGACAGTGTGTATCATACTATAGTAAAGGTTGAATGTCCATATTAAAAGTTGGATTTCTGGAAAAAATAAATTCACTTTGTATCTTATTAATCAGATTGATTTTCTTTATATTCAGCACGTGCTATGTATTGACGTAATTAAAAAGTAAGTTTCCTTTTTGTTTATTTATATAACATTAATTTGAATCATTGACATGTATATAAATATTCCACATTGTCATAAATTTCCTGTGGTGTTATTGATGCTATTTTCGAAAAAGCCATCATCGCACCCCAAACCAATCGATTGTTTGTGGAATGAGGAGAATGTGACAAGTAAGGAGTAACGCGTAACAAGTGACAGGCAGACACTGAATGGTGTAATAATCCGGATCGTGACCGGCTTTTCAGGTGATTAATTACATCCACTTCAGTGTACACCGGTACTTAACCGGGGAGTCTTCAACTCCCCCTCCCATTTTTTATACAGAGGTGGTATGAGAAATCGTAGAAACAAGTAGTTTTTTAACAGGAATATTGTTTTCAAAATAATATTAATTATTATTTATTTTAAAAAACATTAATTATTGTATAATACCATATATCATTATATTACAACATCAATTAACTAATATATTGTTGTCATTAAAACAAATTAAATGTATTTTTTCAACATATTTTGACTCTTTTTTGTTTATATTCTGATTAAGGAAAACAAAAGAAGGTACTACCATGCTCAATATCTTTGAATACACCGATTTTCGAAAATATCTGACGGACTACTACGAGCACAAAAAACAGGAAGGTTCCCGTTTTTCATTTCGCCAACTGACAACACAGGTTGGACTCAATCCGGGTAATTTTGCAAAAATGCTCAAAGGGGAACGAAATTTAACGATTGAAGCAGCGGTTCAATTATCCTTTGCACTCAAACACAACAGGAAAGAAAAAGCTTACTTTCAGGCCATGGTACTATTCTGTCAAGCAAAAAAACATGATGAGAAAAAACGATACTTTGAAGAGTTAATGGCATTCAAGGAATCATCAGTGCGCGTTCTTGATGCCAGTCATTATATGTTCTATGATAAATGGTTTTATACTGCAGTACGGGAGGCGCTTGCGTTTTTCCCGCTTTCAGATGATACCTTCGGAGCACTCGGCAAATCTATCATTCCTCCAATCACCGAAAACCAGGTTGCATCAGCAATTAAACTGCTTCTCGAACTAAAACTGGTCGAAAAAGACGAATCAGGCAAGTATCAACGCACCGATGTACTACTAAGTACAGGGAACAATATAAAGTCGCTGATACTCAATAATTTCATAATTCACACTATGAAACTTGCTGAGAATGCAATTAATACCGGTCTGAAAAATATGAATCTATCATCGGTCAGTTTTTCAATTTCCGGGTCGGATTATGAAAAGATTCAGGAGGAAGTGCGACTATGCAGGCAAAAAATTCTTGAAATAGCAAAAAACAGTGCCTCACCAGACAGAGTCTATCAGTTCAATATCCAATTATTTCCCCTTACTGAACGATATGAAGGAGAGAATATATGAAGAGTCCAGTCCTTTATGTCGTACTAGTGTTCATTGTAGTGATGATAGGATCATGCGTACAGCCGGTGAGTCAGGGGGGCGGCGGTTCTGAAGTTGAAGTTACCGGATTAGTTTACACAAGCGACAATACTCCCGCTGTAGCAACACAAGTCAAGTTGATACCACAGAATTTTAATGCTTTATCTGAGGCTGCAGCTCATGAGGTACTGGTTGATACAAGTGATACAGATGGTCATTATTCTTTTAAAAATGTAAAGCAGGGAATATATAACATTCAAGCAGTTAAAATTGACGAAAGAACCAGGATGCTTATTACCGGAATCGTAGTGGATGATCATCAAAATGTTGTACCGGCAGGCAGACTGCTTTTACCCGGAGTCGTTAAACTAATGCTGCCATATAGTAAATCGCATAACGGATTTGCGAGAATTCCCGGTACAGATATTATCACACCGGTTACAGCAGGTAAGAGTGAAATTATCATTGACTCTGTACCTGAAGGGATCGTGCCTTCAATTGTCTTTAGTAATACCGATGATACTGGTAATGTTGTCCTGGCACGTGATGTCCAGGTTGTCTCATCACAAACAACTGCAATAATCGATACTTCGTGGCACTATAAGCAGCAAATAGTGCTCAACACATCTGTCAGCGGAGCAAATGTTACCGGAACCGTTTACAAATTTCCTGTACTGGTCAGATTGACAAAAGCTACATTCAATTTCAGTCAGGCTCAGAATCACGGTAATGATATTTGTTTTACGTCAATTGATGGCAGACCGCTGTATCATGAGATCGAGCAGTGGGATTCAATTGGCACTACGGCATCACTATGGGTGATGGTTGATACGATTTCAGGCAATAACAGTTCTCAATCAATAATGATGTACTGGGGTAGTCCGGATGTTACCACGTCACCTCTTAGTCAATCTGTTTTTGATACTGCAGCAGGTTTTGAGGGAGTCTGGCATCTGAATGAGGCCGGCGATGAAAACGTAATTGACGCGACCGGAAATCATTTCGATGGAATTGCTTATCATATGTCTACACTTTCACCTGCACGTGGTGTAATAGGTTATGCACATCAATTTGATGGCGATTCCGGGTATATCCGTATGCCAAATACCGCAAGTGGAAAACTGAATTTCTCTGAAACGGATACCTTTACCTTATCAGCTTGGGTCTATGCCGATACATTTGATAACGTGTACCGGACTATCGCAACCAAAGGGTATCAACAGTATTTTCTTCAGCTCAGTTACTTTCCATCGGGTAGTCCACTATGGCAGCTTTCAACATATTATCAGCAGGACAACTGGCACATGTCTGATTATACTGCGACAGCCCGATCGTGGGTGTTGTTAACGTGTGTAAAACAGGGCAACTCACAGTATCTTTACTGTAACAGTGAACTAGTTGATAATTCAACCACTGTTTATTCGCACAAAGATGTGGTATTAAACAGAGATACAACCGATGATTTTTCAATTGGCCGCTTTTTGAAAGAAGCAACCTACCCTACCAAATTCGGCTATTGCTATTTCAAAGGAAAGATTGATGAAGTACGTGTATCAAGTGTCGCCAGAAGTGCAGACTGGATACGGTTAAGTTACATGAATCAAAGGAATGATAATACATTAGTGCAATTCAAACAGGTGAATTTTTAGAAAAAAATGAATTAATTTTGTTGTTGTAAAACAAAGCAATATAAAAGAACCACCGGTTTCAAACCTGGCAGTGAGCAACCGGTGGTAAGGTGAAAAAGTGCATTGATCAGCACAAGTGCTGTGCATTGCCTTTTTCTTACCTGAAATATACTCAATTCCTCACAATAAGGAGGTCGTTTTTAAAAACAGATTGAACAGATTGTTTTATCAGGGGAACAGTTTCGAGTCAAAAACATGAACAGATTACATTGAATAAGGAGTTGCAAATGCATAATTTTTTTTCTGTGATTCTTGGTGTATCATTGGTTCTTACCAATACCGTATTCGCGGAAGTTATCAAGAATGTAGATTATGTCGGTGATGGCAAAGTAGCCCATACTATGAACCTTTATTTACCGAGCGGTAATGGCCCATTTCCAGTCGTTCTTCATTATACCGGACTTGCATTTACCTGGTCTGACGCAAAAACAGATGGTGGTCTGGCTACTGAATATAACGCCGCAGGATGGGCGGTTGTTGGGCCAAATCTCAGTGGTGGAGGAACCGGCGCAAACCAGGCCCGATTCCCTACTCAGATTCAGGAGCTCAAAGCTGCGGTGCGTTTTCTGCGTGCAAATGCAGCCAAATATAAGCTGAACCCCAATTTTATTGGCGTGATCGGATTTTCTTCCGGCGCCTGGAATACAGCTATGCTGTCAACTACCGGTGATGTCAAAGAGTACAAAGTCGGGAGCACGACAATGGATATCGAAGGCAAACTTGGTGGTAATCTCGATTACAGCAGCCGTGTTCAGGCAGCCTGGGCATCCGCAGCACCAACAGACTTTTTAATCATGGACAGTTGTGGATCTGATATGAATCATGGAGGAGCAAGTTCACCCGAGGGCAGTATTATTGGTGGAGTACTTGCTCAGAACAAGGAAAAATGTGCACTTGCAAACCCTATCACCTATATCACAACAGACGATCCACCCATTCATCTTGTGCATGGTACCAGCGACCGGATTGTGCCGACATGTCAATCGGTAGTAATGTTCAATGCACTCAAAGCGTCAGGAAACAAACATGATATGTCCTATACTCCTGCCAGCGGAGGACATGCAGCAAATTACTCCGGGAGTCTTGATTTTTTCAAGAAAGCTTTTGCTGCAAACAAGGAAGGCTGTCTTGATCCAATGAGTTCAAGCTTTGATCCTCTTGCTACATACTGCGGCACAGGTACTTGTTGCGGTACTGTAAATGTAGTTGAAAAATCCATAGTTCCACACAACCACCCTGTCAACTTGAGAGGATTTGATCTTGTCAATACAAGTACTGATGCAGCTACGTACAAAATATTTGATGTGTCAGGTCATACTGTTTTGACAGGGCGAATTGCACCTAACACCAGTTTCGATATCAGGACGACTGGAAGCGGTGTGCGTCTGTGCGAGCTAAAGGTACATGGAATGACAACTCACGAAAAAGCGATCTGTCCTTAATAAAAATCTAAAACAGGAAGTACCTCACAAATGTCTCCCCCCGACACAGACTTCCTTCAGATTGGAGCACTTGCAACCGAATGTGAGTTTGGTTGCAAACTACTTTACATATTGTTAAAGCATTAAAAGCATCGTTTACAAAATTTTTGATAGTGGAAATACTACCCAACACACACTTCACTCCCCCTCTCGACGCTTTAATGGAGAGGGGGTCAGAGGGCAATGTCGTTAACTTAGTGTTGCCAAGGTGGCAGTGCACTTATGCGCTCGCCCCCACCCGCTCGTAAACCCGAGCGACCTCCCCCGTAGGAGCTGATCTTTACCCATACATAACTCCGGCATTGTTAGGAATCAGTATTTGGATATGATGCTATTGTAATCAATTAATGCTTGTAGAGCATTTATTATTATAGTAAAAAATTTATAGTACATACCCATTTCCCTGGAGGGGAAACATTATAATGATTCCCCTCCAGGGAATAAAGGGATTTTTTGGCACATTTTTCCTACAATAATTAAAGGGCCTACAGCCCATTTTCGTAATAACCTGCAAACCATACAGAATTGAATAGTGAAAACTATCTACAGAACATTTGAATGGTGATAAAAAAATACATTCT
>JAAZBG010000107.1 GCA_012513915.1 Fibrobacter sp. | reverse complement strand
GCTGTTGCTACAAAAACATTTCCATCGACATCAAATTTCTGATCGAAATTTCGACCATTTCCTGCAAGATAAATCGCATACCGTGGAATGTCCATGACACCTGTTTTTAATTGAATACCAGTCAACTTGTATTGCGCAATAACCGTTTTCTGCTCATCAGAACGCCCGTAACCAATACCCCGGACCTGCAGCACATTCTTTGCTGTATCAAACGCCATTATTTCCGCGGAATAGAAATACCCATTACCTAATGACACTTTTTTCTCTTTATTCGCACTCGTCGAATCAGCCGAAAAAAACCATCGATATGATTTATCCTTACTATACTTGTTAAGCACCGTAACCATTAGCTGCGATTTCTGCGATAGCTGATTTTCACATGCATCAAGCGCAGTACTTGCTGCCTCTGCAACCCCCCGTACTGCCGACATATCGCTTGATGCAATCCTGTCGCGGCCGGCAACCGCCAGAATTGTCACACCGGCAATAGTTACAATAAACAGCAGTATCAATGTAATAAAGATAGCAATGCCTTTTTCATCCGAATTAATAAGTCTGCGCAGTTCCGTTTTCATATTAAAACAACCCGTTGTTAGGAATCTCCACCGTTTCACTGAGTAAACGCCAGGTAAAATCAGTTGACCGGTTTACCAGTATATTTGCAACTGAAATTGTATCGCTTGCATACGATTCTGCCTTTGATGAACTACGCTGAAGCATATAAATACGTAGTGCTTTTACATATTTTTTCTCATCGTCTGCAACGATGTCGCTCCAGGCGATTTCTCCAATATCGGCGGTTCTGACCTCAATTTTCTGAAGTGTGAGTGATGCAGCCCCTTTACATTTAGCGGAAAACCGAACCACTGCGCCAGACACTTGAGTTTTACAGGTCACAATCATATTTCCACTTGTTATGCCCGGTTTGAAATATTCATACGCGACTTCATTTCCCGAACTGTTAAGTATGGACCATTTCAGCGAGTCAATATTACTTTCGACACCACTATTATTACTAAGTTGAAAAATGATTCGTATTCTTGATGCCCCCGAAATAGTAAAACTGTTGTTCGTTTTTACCGTACCAGTCCCTGCCCCGCTATAGGAAACTTTCATACCTGAGCCCGAACTCTCGGTCGTCGATACAACACCACCATATGTCCAATTACTTGTAACAATCGGATCTTGCTTAAACAGTAAAGTATTGGCTGATAACCGCCCAAGTGTAAACTGCAATGCGTAGACATCATTTGCAAGTTCTGTTGGTTCCATGTTTGCATCACGAATAAGCTTGAAATTATTGTCCAGGTAATACTTCACGCTGTCAACACTATCCACAATACTATACCCAGAGCCGTCAAGTGCCGCTTTATAAATTGTCAATGTATCGGACGGGTTTCCCTGCTTTAGAATAAACGATGATGAATCATCCAGGTATGTCTTTGGGATTACTGAAGAGATAAATGCCCCTGTTGAGTTAAAGATGTACCGCTTAAAACCCGTATTGCGTATCTCACGTGACATCACCGCAAGCGCGTCCCTTGAACTGGTCTGCAGCGACGACTCCTGTTTCTCTGTTTTATTTGATGATACCATTTTACGAAAAGGTACTGCCAGAAGCGCAACTACAATCGCGGCTATCACCATATAAATAATCAATTCAACCAGAGACACACCACGGGAATTCATTGTATCCCTCCAGAGCATTTAACTGTCATTGTTTTTCCGGGTATTGAATACTGCACCGTTACCGTTGCGATTGAGAGTAATTCATTACTCGAAGCCGGCGGCGTTATTGTCCAACTTCGTGTGTATCGCACCTTATCGACAGTTACAACATCAGATCCATCAATCGGATTGGCCATTGCTTTCAATTCAACAAGTTTATCCTGCCCCAGCAAATTTGCCACTTCAGAATTTTTAGAATCCTTGCGAAGCATCATGGAATTACTGAGAAACGACAATATGGTCACCATTAGAACACCAACGATCACAAGCGCTATCAGTAACTCTACAAGTGTGAATCCATTACTTGATTTTATTGTTTTACCCATGATCCACCAGTCCATTTATACAATTGAATTCCCTGATACTTTCCGCTGACACCAAGATAGTATGTAACTGATTTTACTTTTGATGAACTCATCAAAACATACCCGGAATTGATACTGAAAAGAGCATCCCTTTTAACAACAAGGCTGTCTTTCCAGTCTCCCTTGCCACCGCTTCCCGAAGTAATAGCCTCATTAAACGGTGTGCTTGACGGGCCGGAGGCCGCACTGGCAAATGTTACCGGTGCCTGCATCGTCAGCGTTTCTTTTTTTGTAAACTTATCGATTGTTACACTATTGGAACTGAATTTCACTGCGGTTGGCTTATCAAATTTCATAACAAGCGTTTTTAAAGATGTCAGTTCCTTATATACTGTCAGGACATCCTTTTCCAATTGAGTAACTGCAGCCATTTTTCCGTAACCAATGATACCTGTTGCTGCAAGAATTGACATCACTGCAAGAACTGCCATAATCTCAAGCAATGTAAAACCAAACTGATTTCCAACCCCATGCACGCCTGTTTTTTTCATATCCCGTTTTTCAATGATAAGACGATCAGATTATAGTATTATTTTACAAGCTTTTACAGCTAAGTTCAAGCAGGGAATATATTGTTACTCATTTTTTTTAGTTTACAATCATCCCTTCCGGGGGTCAATGTCAATAACTTTCGCCTGAGATGCGTCTCCCGCAAGAGTGAGATATTATTTTGATTTTAAAACAATTACACATCCCTCCTTAAGCGGAGATCCAGCTGCGTTGAACTGCGGTAGGGGCGTCTCTCGGCACCCCCCCATATCCCACGATCTACAATCAGTAGTTCACTGCCACAAGTTCGGATCGGATTTTAAAATCTTTCAAAACAACCATACCTTCAGGCGTGCTTCCGCCAGATTGGCTCGGACGTTTCAAAATACCCATTGTTTCAAATTCATCAATAATTGACTGGTTGTAAACAATATTTAACTGTGGTCCTCCACTGTTACACTGCCATCCATTGCCTGCAGATGTCAAATGTATTGCGCCATTTACCGTATTGGTCCCCGACCACATCATGGAAATACTTGCATTATCCTTCAGTAAAACAACCCCGTTAAATGATGCACCAGACGGGCCGCCAAAGCCATTTATTGTTGCAGAACCGCAGGCAAAAACAAACATTCTCGACGATGCAGACATATTAGGAAAATTCCCGTTACAGTTCAGGCCATTTCTGATAATCCAGATTACCTTTCCTTTAAACTCCGTTAATTTAAATGGCCATAAATCAGAATTCAAATTAATCCATCCATCTTTGTCATAGAGAACCATATATCCGTTAAATTTCTTACTTTCAGGGCACGCATTATACATTAATTGAAGCCCATACGGTGTAGAAGAATATATACCGCTGGGAAACGGTTGTGCTTTTGACATCAGCCCCGCAGTATCCATCTGCCACGCACTGTCGTTGGTCGTGGATAAACCGGTATTAAACGCAATATCAGGTATTACTGCATGAAGATTATTTTCGGTTCCGTTTAAAACACGCGACATATTTATTTTACCGCTATGGGTAATTGTCTTTGATGACATATCGATCTTCTGGTTACCACTATTGGCATCATTAAACCAGGCATCTCCTCCGATTGTAAACAGATTATCAATAATCATTGATCCTTCAATACCTGTTTTTGACCTGAATGTCGCAGCACCGTTCATTTTCCACTTTGTCCCGATGTATACCGCACTATCAACAGTAAACCCGCTCGCATCACAACTGCTTTCACGTTCGGTATTCACCCCTGTTTTTAAAAATCCGTGGATTGCACTCCCTGCTGCACCGCCATTAAAATGGAAATCGGTCCCAACGTAAACATCCCCGGTGATATCAACTTTTTTATCAAAGTTTCTCCCATCACCGGCAAGATACAGTGCGTAACGGACACTTTGCGATGACGCAACAGCAGTTTGCACACCGGATAATTTGTAAATAGCAGTCACCGTTTTCTGCTCACCCGATAAACCATAGCCGGTACCGCGAATCTGAAGAATATTTTTCAATTTATCGTAAGCAGCAATCTCCACTGTGTACTTAAGCCCGCTGCTTCCAAGTGCAATTTTACTCCCATTTATTGCAGCAGCGGCATCGGAAACAAGCAGATATTTATAACTGTTGTCGGTAATGTACTTGTTAATAATTTCTGTAACCACCGACGGCCGCAGTGATAATTGATTTTCACATGCGCTCAGTGACGCATTTGCAGCAATGACAACATTACGGATTTTGGATGCATCCGATGATAACGCCTTGTCCTTTGATGCCATAAAAAGAATAGAAACGCCAGCAATTGTTGCAATAAAAAGCATAAAAAGTACAAGAAGCACTGCAACGCCACTCTGATTGTTAATTAAAAGTGTTTTCTGTTTCATACGCTGAATTCCCTGTTGAATCGGTAATTTATGATGAAAAATACTGTTAGCCGTTCTTATTATAGATTATATTTCTTAAACGCTTAATTGTCCATACTATTAAGCGTTTAAGAAATAACCTTGATCCTATCTAAAAGCGGATCAACGTATTACTAATCTCAGCGCACCGTCAATTGTTCCCCAATAGCAATGCAGCGGCACATACTTTTGCACAATGTCAACAAATTATTCTGTTGAAAATCAGGGCCTGCGGACTGTATCATTCTTGATGATAATGTGCCGTTTTCCAATATTGTGTCTAAAAATCTGTTTCGGATACTCATTTTTGATGATAACTGTTTCCAGAGCTCTCTCATAGTACAGGATTTAAATCCCAGGTTAAATACCTGCAGGTATCGGCTATCGGTGATACGTGCATCCTGCCCATGACGTATCGATTCGATAAAAGAATCCACCAGGATTGTTCCCGGAACCGACTTTTGATACTCATATGATGACCACTGTCCGTTAACGAGATTCTTTATGACCTCAATAACAATTCCGGCGATGGCACAATCAGCAAACGGCGTCTCCTGAACATCAATAACTCTTATCTCTATAGTATTGCGTTCAAATCGGGCGATCGCACCCCGGGCATTTACCCATTCCTCCTGAAGAATTTTTTCAGGATCATAGGGTGATAAATCGTGATAGATCCGCTGAAGAATCTTTTGCTTATAATCCTCAATCGAAAATACCGCCTCCGGAATCAGATCACCGGTAATTGACCAGATCTTCTCTGAGTTGTGGCGGTACGTTTCCATACGAAAATCATGAAATCCGCTCAACGTTCCGTCTGCAATAGGTGAGGCGGCTGAAAGAGCAGGAAGTATCGGCAGCACGAGCCGTATTGCCGCATGAAGTCTCCCGAATTCATCATCGTCTGCAAACGGAAGATTGATATGCATGCTCTGAAGATTTGCCCACCCGTGTCCTTTACATGAGAAAATTTTATCGAATGATGAATAGATCGGACTGTAATCATGGGGCCAGAGATGAATCTCTGTCACCGGATCCATAAACGGATGCATCGCCCCCCCCATAAGACAGGCGTTGTATTTTTTCAGGATAGAATTAATATGCCTGATATTCTGATGAAATTGTGTGTCGAGATTTTCAAGTGAACAAGCAGGTTCTGTTGTTTTAAGTTCTATCACATGTAACGCAAGTTCGTTTGACCACGAGATGCTCCCCATCTCCACTTCGTTGGTAATACTGCCGTTG
This sequence comes from Fibrobacter sp., assembly GCA_012513915.1. Classification (GTDB taxonomy): domain Bacteria; phylum Fibrobacterota; class Chitinivibrionia; order Chitinivibrionales; family Chitinispirillaceae; genus JAAZBG01. Next base: position 15,097 of record JAAZBG010000107.1, on the reverse strand, counting down.
ACCTCCTCAAGTACCTTATCGGTAAGCGGTGCCACGCGATATGTATCCCGATCTACAATCATGTATTCCAGTTCGATCCCAATGCGTTCAAATAGATGGTAGGTCATAATTAAGATTAAGGTTAAGATTAAGGTTAAGGTTAAGGTTAAGGTTAAGGTTAATAATAAAATCCGGCGCCGTTTTTATTGATAATTTTTTTTAAAAATACTTCCATAATCCTTTCATAAAGAGCATTCTTATACACAAGATCCTCAATACCGTAATCAACATTTGGGTTATCGTTAACCTCCATTACGTAGCATGCTTTTCCGATCTGCTTAATATCCACCCCGTAAAGACCATCACCGATAAGCGCCGCCGCTTTCAGGGCAGTCCGTACCACTTGACGCGGTGCGAGCTCAACAGGAAGCGTTTCAAATCCCCCCTCCCGTTTGTTGCCTTCAGTATCGCGCTTTATGATCTGCCAATGATTTCGTGCCATAAAATATTTACACACAAATAGCGGTTTGCCATCAAAGACACCAACACGCCAGTCAAATTCTGTTGGTGTATATTCCTGAACCACAACAAGATCACTTTTAGAAAGCAGCCTGTCGGATTCTGTTTCAAACTGCTCCTTTGTATCAACCCTGATCACCCCTTGCGAAAATGCGCTGTCAGGTTGTTTCAATACACATGGAACTCCGATTTCATCAAGTACGCTATCCGGATTATCTTTATGTAAAATACAGGTTTTCGGTGTCGGAATATTATAATGATCAAGCAGTTCTGCCAGATACACTTTATTGGAACACTTCAAAATCGACTCGGGGTCATCAACAACAACAAGCCCCTCAGCTTTCGCTCTCCGTGCAAACCTGTATGTATGATGGTTTACCGATGTTGTCTCCCGGATAAAGAGAGCGTCAAATTCTGCAATCGACCCGAAGTCATCACGGCCGATTATTTCGGTGTTAAATCCAAGCGATTCGGCAGCAGATACAAACTTTTTAATAGCTTTTTCATTGGATGGCCCTTCAGCTTCCTGTGGATTCCACAGTATCGCAAGGTCGTACGGCTGTGCTTTACGCTTGATAGTACCCACACCTTTACCTGCGAAATGTTCCGTTGCGACTTCAATGAGAAAATCGTGATGATCCACTGGGATTTCGCCGGTAGACACCGGATCGATATCGCGTAAATGCCATTCTTCCTTGCTTTTCACAAATGTTGCCCGTAAGAGCGGTGCCGGATAGAGATTGTACAACTGTAAAGCAAGCCGGTCATATTTTTTTGCAAGATTTTTTCCAAAATAGATGCTCAGAGTAAAGCTTTCCGACTGTATCGTTGCCAGACTTTTTTGTATCAGTTCATCAAGATCTTCATCAACGAATCTCATCTGCGTCTGTGATTTCAGGTCCTGAATAGTTGTAATACTTGGCAGCGGTTTATGCCCCCGTGCAGCAGCCAGCAGTGATACATAATAACCAATACTCTGATACCGGTATGATTTGCAAAAATTAAATACTCTCGCCATACGCATCCTGCTGTAACAATCCTCCGTAAGGTACGCTTTTGCTGAGACACACTCAACCCCCGGGATTTCAAATGTCCAGTCTTTGGGGTTATTTACAACAATCAGATTCACCATGTAGTTCCTCATCTTTTTCAATTATCAATAGGTTCGCATCGTACGTTAAAATACCAAGCAGTATCGAACATATTAACCTGTCAATTTTTACCTTGTAATATTGTCCCCGGTTGAGAGGGTTGGGGAAAAGCGGTTCAGCGATATCAGCCAGTTTTTCCTCTTTATTATAGCCGTAAAGCACAACAAAATGCCCGGCTGTACATCCACCAATCGGGTCTTCTTCACATGTCAGTGGATTTTCGCGTGCACACCGGTGAAGATACGTCGAACTCAGGCCGGTCAAAATTGGTATACCGTTTCTGAGATATTTACGGATTAATGCTCCGTTAAGATCTGAAAAACATAATCTCCCCCCATTTTCGATAAACTCAAGATATCCGTCTGTTGCGGTCCTCAATTTATTATCCGTTTTTACCTTTGCCTGCGCCGTTAGCTTTTCCGCAATATCAGAAACCGCAAGGCCATCACTGAACCATGTCGGATCAAACACCTGAAGATTATAGGTGTAAATTGTTGTTTTATACCCTCTTTGTAAAGCATGACACCCAAGAAACACCGCTAATGTCCCGCCTTCATCAAGCGCACGCACTTCCCTTATTACTCTGTCAAGACTAATTGTATCATTATGATAATTGTATATGGCATGAAGACATGTGGGGCCGCATGTTGAATCGGTTGGCTGAGGAAGAATCACAAATGGAAGACGGGTTTTCATTTTATTATTGTAGTACTCACAGGCTGTGACTGCACAGCACACCTTTTGTCCGGATCAATGTCAAAAAATAATAGTTGTTTCAATTTAAAAACATTTCCGTTCTGTATTGAAACAATATACGTTAAATATGCTTCATACATTTAATTCTATATCACAAAATTTATTACATCAACCTGTTTTTTCAAACTACAGCTACATAACCTGAACCTCATTACTGCTGCATAGTGCACTATACACCACTAAATCCATTATGGCATGTCCTTTGCTTTGGAGACTAACAAACCAAAGCATAAGGAGTACATAGTATGGATACTGAAAAATTGACTGTTAAATCCCAGGAAGCGCTCAGTGATGCAAATAATATTGCTGTTGACATGAATCATCAGGAAATCAGCGCATTACATCTCATGCTCGCACTGATTCGCCAAAAGGATGGATTTATCGCCACACTCATTACCAAAAGCGGTGCAAGTATTTCGGCTGTCGAAAAGTATATCACCGACAAGCTCGCTAAAGTACCATCAGTGAGCGGACACGGCGTACAGACCTATATGTCACGTCACCTTGTCGCAGTTCTTAATGATGCCCAGCGCAAGGCGTCACAGATGAAAGACGAGTATATCAGCGTTGAACATCTGTTCCTTGCTCTCATCGATCAGAATAACGATTGTAAAGAGGTTGCACAGCTTTCACGCATTACCAAAGAATCGCTCCTTGACACATTGCGTCAAGTCAGAGGAAATCAGCGGGTTAACTCAAAAGACCCGGAAGCGACCTTTGATGCACTAGCGAAATATGCGAGAAATCTGACCGATCTTGCTAAAGCGGGAAAACTTGATCCGGTAATCGGCCGTGATGATGAAATCCGAAGGATTGTCCAGATTCTCTCGCGCCGTACAAAGAATAATCCGGTACTTATCGGTGATCCGGGAGTGGGAAAAACTGCAATCGTTGAGGGCCTCGCGCTGCGAATTGTACGCGGTGATGTCCCCGAAGGCTTGAAGGGTCGTCAGGTGGTTTCTCTTGACTTAGGGGCACTTGTCGCAGGAGCAAAGTTCAGAGGTGAATTTGAGGAGCGGCTTAAAGCGGTACTTAAAGAGGTAACGCACAGCGGAAACATTATTCTTTTCATCGATGAACTTCACACGGTTGTAGGAGCCGGTGCCGCTGAAGGAGCCATGGATGCAGGCAATATGTTAAAACCGATGCTCGCCCGTGGTGAGCTTCACACAATCGGAGCAACAACACTTGACGAATACAGAAAGCACATTGAGAAAGACAAGGCACTTGAACGCAGATTTCAGACCGTTCTTATAAATCAACCTGCGGTAGAGGATACAATCTCCATTCTCAGAGGACTGCGTGAACGTTACGAGGTGCATCATGGTGTAAAAATTCGTGATAGTGCTTTAATCGCTGCAGCAGTACTTTCCGACCGCTATATCAGTGACCGGTTTCTTCCCGATAAGGCAATAGACCTCATCGATGAAGCCGCTGCGAAACTGCGTACTGAAATGGATTCAAGCCCTCTGGCCCTTGATGAATCATTACGTCGTCAGATGCAACTTGAGATCGAAATTGAGGGACTCAAGAAGGAAAAAGATGATGATTCAAGGGCACGCCTTGTAAAGCTTCAGGAGGAACTTGCGAATGTTAAAACAACGGTCGCAGAGCTGAAACTGCGGTGGGAACATGAAAAAAATCAGGTCGGAAAGCTTCAGGCGCTTCGTGAAAAGCTCGAACAGCTCCGCTTTGAACTCGACAAAGCAGAGCGCGACTATAATCTGACCAAAGCCGCCGAATTGCGTCACGGCACAATTCCATCACTGGAAAACGAGCTCACGGCGGCAGAAAACGCCCTCAAAGCAACCGACCAGTCCAGTCGCCTTCTTAAGGAGGAAGTTGACGAAGAGGATATTGCTGAAATTATCAGCCGCTGGACCCATATTCCGGTAAGTAAACTTGTTGAGGGTGAAAAAGAAAAGTTACTCTATCTTGCAGATCATTTACACAAAAGAGTGATCGGACAGGATGAGGCCGTTGATGCGGTTGCGGATGCAGTGCTTCGTGCACGTGCAGGACTTAAAGATCCGGATAAACCTATCGGCAGTTTTATTTTTCTCGGCCCGACCGGTGTCGGAAAAACCGAACTTGCCCGGTCGCTTGCGTATAATCTCTTTGATGACGAGCGGGCGATGGTGAGGATTGACATGTCGGAATATATGGAAAAGTTTGCGATTTCGCGTCTTGTCGGCGCTCCCCCGGGATATGTCGGGTACGATGAGGGTGGCCAATTGACAGAAGCTGTCCGCAGGCATCCGTATTCGGTGGTACTCTTTGACGAAATCGAAAAGGCGCATCCGGATGTGTTTAACATTTTGCTGCAGATCCTTGATGACGGCCGGATTACGGATTCACAGGGACGCGTGGTCAACTTTAAAAACACCATTATTATTATGACATCCAATATCGGATCTCAGCTTATCATGGAGTACAGCGAAAAAAGCGACAATGACCATATCAGAAATACAATAAGTAATGAACTCTCGAAATATTTCAGACCGGAATTTCTTAACCGTGTTGACGAAACAGTCATATTCCATACACTGAAAAAGGAACACCTGAGCGGCATTGTCACCATACAGCTCGAGCGGTTCAGAAAACGGCTTGAGGATCTTAAAATAGAGCTTCGGGTCACCGATGATGCCTTAAGGCTTTTGGCAGATAAGGGCTATGATCCTGTCTACGGAGCACGTCCGCTTAAACGCGTTATTCAAAGGGAACTTGAAACGCCGATTTCGCGAATGCTTATCGGTGGCAGCGTTAAAGAGAACGGGATCATTTCCGTATCGGCTGAAAATGAGATGCTGGAAATCAGTGCTGTTGACAAATGAACGATTTAATTTGTTTGGTTTCGGGCGAATGATAATTCGTTGCATTTCGGGCGAATAATGATTCGCCCGTACGTTTTTCATTCCGGAAATACCACATGAAAAAATTTTTGCGGTTGGTGTATCCTAATTGACTGATCAAATTGGCCGTTTCGTGCTCTATATCCATTTTTTTTGGACTTCATCCTTTTTTTCTTTGACTCACTGTTAAAATTTATTATTTTATGAATCTCGACGGGGTGTAGCGCAGCCTGGTAGCGCACTTGCTTTGGGAGCAAGCTGCCGGGGGTTCAAATCCCTCCACCCCGACTTTTCCTTTGCTTATTCATTGCTTTAGAAATTGTGCGCCCTTAGCTCAGCTGGATAGAGCAATGGATTTCTAATCCATTGGTCAGGGGTTCGAATCCCTTAGGGCGTACTTTTACTCACCTCAAGTCCAGGAATCCCTGTAATTAACCTTTCCGACGCGATTTCTTTGCCACTATTGATGCATGTAATGTAATTTTAGCATAGTAAACCATGGGATTTAGCGCTGGTATCATCTAATATTCATGTTGTTGCCTAAATTCATTTTATTGTACTTGTAATCTGATGGAGCTTTTTATGTGTGGGATAGTTGGTTATATCGGTAAAAAGGAAGCGTACCCTATTCTTATTGAGGGATTGAGTGCTCTTGAGTATCGTGGCTATGACAGCGCTGGAATTGCCATGGTTGATTCCACCGGACTAACCATTTATAAAGATAAAGGGAAAGTTGACCGCCTTAAAGAGATCACACGATCAATCGAAAAAGAAAAGGGTGCAATTGGTATCGCACACACCCGCTGGGCCACCCACGGTGCACCATCAAAGGTAAACTCTCATCCCCACACTGACGATAAAGAACGAATTGCACTGGTGCATAATGGAATTATCGAAAACTACTCCATACTCAAAGACCGGCTTAAAGAAGAGGGTATTGAATTCAGGTCAGAAACCGATACTGAAGTACTCGCGCAGCTTGTCGGGAAGTATTACGAAAACGATCTCGCAGCAGCAGTGCGTCGTGCTCTTGCTGACGTTGAAGGAACGTTTGGTATCGCTGTTGTGGCAAAAGATCAACCCGAGGTAATCGTGGCAGCCCGTCGGGGATCACCCCTTGTCGTGGGTGTCGGTGATAACGAGCTTCTTCTCGCATCGGACGCATCAGCGATTGTGCGTCACACGAAAACCGTTATCTATCTAAAAGACAACAACCTGATTGAACTTCACCGGGATGGCATCTATCACACAACGACACTTGAAAACGTCCAGATCACCCCTGAACTTCATCAGCTGGAATACGATGCGGAATCGCTTGCAAAGGGTGGCTTTGAGCATTTTATGCTTAAGGAGATTTTCGAACAGCCGCAAACCATAAAAAACGCACTCCGTGGACGATTGCTTATCGCTGAAGGTACAGCACGACTTGATGGCCTGAATATTGTACATCAGGAACTTCGCAGTATCGAACGAATCATTTTTGTTGCCTGCGGAACAAGCTGGCATGCTGCACTTGTCGGTGAATATATGATTGAAGATATCGCAGGAATCCCCGTTGAGGTTGAATATGCGTCTGAGTTCAGATACCGCAATCCTATTATCGGGCCAAACACCCTTGTCTTTGTAATCAGCCAATCCGGTGAAACTGCCGATACACTTGCAGCTCTCCGGGAAGCATCACATAAAGGCGCAACTGTCCTTGGTATCTGTAATGCAGTCGGTTCAAGTATCGCCCGGGAAACCCATGGCGGCGTGTATCTTCATGCAGGACCCGAAATCGGGGTCGCATCAACAAAAGCGTTTACATCACAACTTACTGTATTATCACTGCTTACGCTACTTCTCGGACGTATGCGCAGAATCTCCCACTCAGACGGCATGACAATCGCTAACGCACTTCAGGCGATTCCATCACAGGTCGAGCAGATTCTTAAACAAAACGTTAAAGTTAAAGAAATTGCCAGGATTTATCATCACCATAGTAATTTCCTCTACCTTGGTCGTTCCTACAACTTCCCGGTCGCTCTTGAAGGTGCTTTGAAACTTAAAGAGATCTCGTACGTCCACGCTGAGGGCTACCCGGCGGCAGAGATGAAACATGGTCCGATCGCCCTAATCGACAAAGAGATGCCATCAGTGGTACTTGCAATAAAAGACAGCATTTATGACAAAGTTATCTCCAATATTCAGGAAGTAAAAGCTCGCGGCGGATCTGTCATTGCAATCGCTAACGAGGGTGATTGCGAAATTGAAAAACATGCGCGTCACGTGATCTACATTCCCAAAACAATCCCTATTTTAAGCCCGCTGCTAAGTGTGATCCCGCTGCAGCTGCTTGCGTATCATATCGCTGCAATGCGCGGATGCGAAATCGATCAGCCACGAAATCTGGCGAAAAGCGTAACTGTAGAATAATCGTCATTTTAAACAAGTACCATTTTTTTGGTATCTATTAATTCACACTATTTTCTACAATCGTTTCTAATGCCTATGAAAGCGAGACGTCATAAAAATGACGTCTCCACGACGATCCATTGCAATCATCACGTCCACATGGTATCATAGTCCTAAAACCCGCAGTTGGATCGTGGTGCTATGCGCAAGCTATTGTCCCATCTTGTTATACAAAAATGCTCACCATACTACACCGAGTATGCCTGCGCTTTTTGTAATACAATCTGTAATAATATCCTGTGCATATCACTCACGCTCAACCGCGGGATTTAGGATAATCCGGATCATGTCAGACTTAACACGCCGCAGACAGGTCGACATAATTTATTTTATGGTCTTTATATCGAGCAGGTATCCTGTCAGACAGTAGTACATTCACGTGTACTGATGCAACATTTTAACCGGAACCTGAGTAAGTAAGGAGCAGCATGTCCTCAAAGCAGCAACAGGAATACGAAGTACAGCTCGAGCTGTTTGAGGGACCATTGGACCTTCTTTTGTATCTGGTCAATAAGGCTGAAGTCAACATTGTCGATATCGCTGTTTCCGAGATTGTCACACAGTATCTTCAGTACCTCGACATGATCCGTGATCTCAATATCGATGTTGCATCAGAGTATCTTCACATGGCAGCCACCCTGATTCGGCTCAAAGCCCGCGAACTACTGCCTCAGCAGGAGGGTGAAGAACTCCTCGAAGAGGATGGCATCTATAACCGTGAGCAGCTTATCCAGCAACTTCTTGAGTATAAAAAATTCAAGGAAGCCGCCGGGACACTTAAGGTTTTTGAATCTGAACAATACGGATCGCATGTGCGGGGTAAAGCTGAAGTACTCGAAAGCACCATTAACAGTGATGATATCGATCTTGGTAACCTGAGTATCTTTGATATCCTTAGCGCATTTAAACGTATCCTTGAGCGCGCGAAAGATTTCCCCGCAGAATACAAACATGTTGTTAATGTTGACAATGTTAAAATTGATGACAAAATTGAGCATATTCTCTCAAAACTCTCTGATGCCGAAGAGGTTCCCTTTGAAGAGCTCTTTCTTGGTGATTACAGAAAAATTGTGCTGGTAGTTACCTTTATGGCTATATTAGAATTAGTTAAAATGCAGCAGATACGGTTTCGTCAGGAGGAAAATTTCGGCCCGATTTTTGTACTCAGACAAAAAAATCCACCGCCAATGACCGAAATGATACAGCAGTCAGATCAAACCGAAACAGCCGCACCACAGCATGATGAAGCCACTGATTCAAGCACAGAATAACTACATGACAACAATCAATCAGGAGATGATTCTATGAGTGATGACGAGGAAGATGTATTCGAAGTTGATACCCGTGAAGAGACCGGAGAATCCCCCGATGTTTCATCACCGGATACACTCCGTATTCTCGAAGCGCTCCTGTTTGCGTCGGACGAACTCCTTACCGTATCACGAATCAAAGGAATTCTTCCCGGAAACCCCGATGCGCGCCAGATACGTAAAATGGTTGACAAAATAAACATCCAGCTCCAGAAGGAGCGTCACCCGTTCGAAATCGTAGAGATCGGCGGTGGGTATCAGTTCCGCACAGTCGCATTTTATCACACCTGGGTCCGTCAGATTTTCAAGGAAAAACAATCCAAGAAACTCTCACTCAGTGCCCTTGAGTGTCTGGCGATTATTGCATACAAGCAGCCACTCAGTAAAGCTGAGATTGAAGCGATCCGCGGAGTGGTCAGTGATGGTGCCATGAAAACACTTCTGGAAAAGAACCTTATTGTAATCACCGGACGAAGTGAGAAACCGGGCCGGCCGTTATTATATGGAACATCAAACGAATTTCTCAAGTATTTCGGACTTAACAAAATCGCAGATCTTCCGAGAATCGAAGAGTTCGAAGCAATTGCACGTGAAAAAATGGAAGAACTCTCACTTGAAGAGCTTTCATCCAAAGAAAGCGGCGAACCTGAAGATACAGTCGACCAGGATACTACGGAACCACAAGCGGTACCAGAACACGTGGAATCATCAGCAGAACCGGACACCTCGGAAACAACTGCCATACCAGCCCCTGAACCAACTGCGGTCTTTGAAATTAATCTCGAAGACGAAAAAGACAGCGATACACCTGAAAATGTGATTGAGAATGATGAATGTGTTGATGATGATGATGACGAGGTTATTTTTGATCCTGACACTATCGATAAGCCGGAGGATACCATTTCTGAGAGTATTGCATTTGCAGACCGTGATACACCGGAACAGATTAGTGGTGAATCCAGCGACACCATCGACCTTGATATGTCATTTGATACGGAAGATATAGAACCCGTTGAATTTGAACTGATTGATGAAGTAAATGAAGATACGAACACTACTGATGATACTCTGGATACCGATATTTTCGAGCCACTTGGCGGTGATGACAAAACGGATGACAAAGGGACATCAGATGATCAGGATGATGAGGAATTTCTCCCGAAGCAACCTTAACTGACACTGAAGCTTTCATTATCAGGAGCGTACAGTGTTAATGAACCATGGATAAATCAATGACAACGATATCAACACCTGAACCTGAAACCCGTGATGTAGCATCGGTAAAAGATGCAACACCCCTGATGCGTCAGTATAATGAAATCAAAAGCCGTAACCCTGAAACGGTACTTCTTTACAGAATGGGTGACTTCTATGAGCTGTTCAACGAGGACGCAAAAATTGCATCCCGTGTGCTCGGCCTTACGCTCACAAGCCGTAACCACGGCGGTACCGATGCAACACCACTCGCCGGTTTCCCGCATCACGCGCTCGACCGGTATGCTAACCGTCTTGTCAAGGCTGGTTACAAAATCGCTATCTGCGAACAGACTGAAGACCCTAAAATGGCCAAAGGTCTTGTAAAACGGGATGTCGTTGAGGTTATCACGGCAGGGACCGCAACTGAAGACAGTTTTATCGAGGAAAAGGTCAACAATTTTATAGTGGGTATTCACGTTCAGGATAAAACCACCGGGCTTGCAATTTGCGATCTATCAACCGGGTTGTTTCAGGTTGAAGAAATTAAATCCGATGAACTCGAACGGGAACTGGTTCGTCTCGATCCCAGTGAAGTACTCACATCCGACAGCGAAAATCATCCTGTCAAGTCAGTACTCAGCGGACTTTACAAAAACATAGTTCATTCAAAATATGACTCCTGGAAATTTGATTACGAAAACGCCCGTGATGCAATTAAAGAACATTTCTCAATTGTGTCCGTTGAGGGCATGGGGCTTGAGCAGTATACAAGCGGTGTAAGCGCTGCTGGGGCATTGCTGTTTTACTTAAAAGAACAAAAACGCAACGATCTGCGTCACATAACAACAATCACCCCGCGTTCGCTTACAGAATTTGCAGAACTTGATCCTGCAACCATGCGCAACCTCGAACTGCTTCGTCCGATGCAAAACGAGGATAACGGTGGTACGCTCGTGGAAATACTTGACAAGACAAGCACAGCAATGGGTTCCCGTCTGCTGAAACGGTATATCACGCACCCGCTCAAGAATATTTCATTAATTACCGATCGTCTCAATTGTGTTGAAACATTCAAAAAAGAAACCTACGTTCGCACTGAAACAGAACTGATGCTCAAACGGGTAGCTGATATTGAACGTCTTATCGGCCGGATCACCTTTGAGCGCGCAAACGCACGGGATCTTATCGCGCTTAAAAATTCATTCAACACATTCCCCCTTATCGCCCGGACGCTGGCAACTGTAAAGAATCCGATAATAAGCGCGATCGTTTCTAACGTGTGCGGTTTTGAACAACTGGCATCACGCATTGACACAATCATACTTGATAATCCGCCACTCTCTATCCGGGAAGGCGGCATTATTAAGGCAGGGGTAAATGCAGAGCTTGACGAAATCAGGGATGCGTCGATTAATGGTAAACAGTGGATCGCAAAGCTTCAGGAGACAGAGCGTGCCCGTACCGGTATCAGCTCGCTTAAGGTCGGCTACAATAAGGTATTTGGCTATTATATCGAAATCTCAAAAGCAAATGCAGACCTTGTTCCGCAGGACTATATCCGCAAGCAGACACTTGTCAACGGCGAACGGTTTATCACCCCGGAATTAAAAGAGATGGAATCGAAAATCCTTGGTGCCGAGGAACGTCTCAGCGGTATCGAGTACGAACTATTTATCGCACTACGTAAAGAGATTGCGTCAGAGTGTGTCCGCATACAAAAAGCTGCAAACGCAATCGCAACGCTTGATGTCTTTCTGTCGCTTGGCAGGATTGCATCAGAGTATAATTACATACGGCCCATACTTACCGAAACCGCCGATCTTGTCATCAAAGATGGCCGTCACCCGGTAATCGAGCGTATGCCCGGTGTTGATCAGTTTGTTCCCAACGATACCGAAATCATCAAACGTGATACCCAGGTACTGCTGATCACCGGGCCCAACATGGCCGGAAAATCCACCTATCTGCGTCAGAACGCCCTTATCGCAATCATGGCACAGATGGGCTCGTTTGTCCCGGCAAGCTTTGCACAAATCGGTATTGTCGACAAATTCTTTACCCGCGTGGGGGCATCAGATCGTCTTGCCCGCGGCCAGAGTACATTCCTTGTCGAAATGATAGAAGTTGCCAATATTCTCAATAACGCAACCGACAACTCATTCATTCTGCTTGACGAAGTCGGAAGAGGAACATCCACCTTCGATGGGATCAGTATCGCATGGGCAGTCGCAGAGTATCTTCATGAGACAGCCGGTAAACGCGGACGTACCCTTTTTGCGACACACTATCACGAGCTGGCAGAGATGTCGCTGCTCTATCCACGTATTAAAAATCTTCATGTGAAAGTAAAAGAGTGGAACGACCAGATTATATTCCTTCGTAAAATCGATACCGGCAGCTGCGATCACTCCTATGGAATTCAGGTCGCGCGTCTTGCTGGAGTACCCCGCAAAGTGATCATGCGTGCAAAAGAGATACTCGGTAATCTTGAAAATATGGAGCTTACCCCCGATCACAAACCAGTCCTGGCGCGTCACCGGGAGGAGGCAAAATTTATTTCCCGTATTCAAACCGACCTCTTTGCGTCCGATGAGGGCATACAGCTTAATATTATGGATTCTGTTCACGGCGAGATCATGTCGCAGCTTCAGAATCTCGATATCAATGGATTAACGCCGCTTGATGCGCTCAACATGATTTCGGAGCTGAAGAAAAAGGCGATGCAGGCGTCATAGTTTCCTGAATCTGAATCGTCCGGTTCAGATTGCTATAACATTTTTTTTTGGCAACTTGCCGTCTCAGATACCCTGTGATATAATCTGTGAATGCAGGTAGGGAACAATGATCACTCAAGAAAAGGAACGGCCACTATGAAACGTTGGTATGATAGTCACCGTGTCGGAAAATTCCTTGATATTTTCAAGACAATGCATAAACGGGACAGAGATCCTCTTGTGAATCATATACTTGAGCTTATTAAGGTTGATGGTAATGCGCTCATTGATGCCACCGTGATGGAGTTTCCGCTTGATGAAATCCACAGACGCTGGTACGACAGGGATCCGTCACTGTGGATGATGTTCCATGGTCTCGAACGCGCAGACAAAGCATTGCTTGACACAGTAGCAGAGTACCTTGAGGAGAAGATTCAGATTACCGAGGATACCGCCGTACTTAAGAATCATCACTGAGTCTCAAGCGGCATCGAAAACGGTTAGAGAATACAGGTACTTCATTGTACGGTCATCGTTAGTATTACATCCAGTAAAGCAACAGGTACCGCCGGAGGAATTCCTCTTTCTATTACCATACTGCACGATCACTGCCGAACGCAATTGTAAACACAATTCGAATCTACAACTAATCCAGACATCTGCAGTACTCTTTTGTCAACCGATTGAGTGCATCTGTGTGAAGAATTTACACTATCGTTTTAAAAAATCTCCCCTTTGTCCCCTCTTAAAAAGGGGGAAGCGTCAGCGGGGGATCGCTTTGAGTGACGAAGCATCGAAGTGGTCGCAGAACCAGAGGGAGCAACCACACCAGCACTCATGTTTAATTAAAAATTTACAAGTGAGTACTCAATCAATGCCCGATCCCACAAACCATTACCGGTAAAAAAATCAACCTCATTAAACCGGATCGGGGATAAAGCCTGTAAAAATTATCCGAACTTTGATTTGAATGATTACTATGATAGACATGATCGTTTTCCAAACACTATATTCTAATTGCATCCTTATTTGTTTTAACACATTGTGGCACTATAATAAATAATTTAATCCCGTATCATCAATTTAAAAAAAAATTGATTGATTATGATTAACTTGGATTGGGGAGCACATATGGCAAAAATAAATGTTCAGAATAATGACATAACCATTTATACTTTTGAAAATGAAGATTACATTTCTTTGACAGACATGGTACGGAACATTAATAATGGTCTCTCACTTATTGAAAAATGGCTACGCAACAAGAACACTATCGAGTTTCTTGGAATATGGGAAGATATGTACAATCCAGATTTTAATTCCCCCGAATTCGAGGGAATTAAAAACCAGGCAGGGCTCAACCGGTTTGTACTCAGTGTAAAGCAATGGGTGGATAAAACAAATTCAAAAGGAATTATTGCGAAGGCTGGGCGATATGGCGGAACCTTTGGTCACAAAGATATTGCATTTGAATTTGCCTCATGGATTTCACCAAAATTCAAACTGTACCTGATCAAAGAATTTCAGCGTCTGAAAGAGCAGGAGCAAAAACAACTCGGCTGGGATATAAAGAGAAACCTTGCGAAGATTAATTATCTTATTCATACTGATGCAATAAAGGAGAATCTTATTCCGGAGGAACTAACAAAGGTTCAGGTAAATATGGTGTACGCTTCCGAAGCAGATGTTCTTAATATGGCTCTATTTGGTATGACTGCCAAACAATGGCGGGATAAAAATCCAGGACAAAAAGGTAATATTCGTGATTTTGCTGATGTCAATCAGCTTGTTTGCCTTTCAAATATGGAGAATTTGAATGCCCACTTCATTAATGAAGGTATTTCTCAATCTCAGCGACTTTTAAAATTAAACAATATTGCTATCCATCAAATGAAACTGCTTACTGAAAAGCCTGGTCATTTGTTTATAAATAAAACCGAATCGGAGAAATAATGTTTGTGGTTTTTCCGAACTTTGATTTATATACTTACTATGACAAACATGATCATTTTCCTACTATGTCCAATTGTTCAAACACCCATTTCCACCCCTCTTGCGCCCCCTTAGCTGGCATATTTACAATTAAAAAAGACTCAAGCCCGGAACTGTTTGAGCGTCCGCGAGTTTTCCGGGCGGTCTTTTTTAATTGTAAATGGGTTTTGTGC
>JAAZBG010000106.1 GCA_012513915.1 Fibrobacter sp. | reverse complement strand
TGAAAAAAGATTCAGAGACTTTCTACTTTATATTGCACAATCTGAACTTAAAGAAGTAATTAGCTTCCCTGAAAACGGAAAACTACTTATAACTTTTTCAGACCCAGTTGTGATACTGGATCCGGTTTGCGATACCAATAATGTTGCAAGTCGGATAACTGATAGTGAACGCATTGAGATTGTTAAAGTCGCAAACGAATCATGGGAAACCGCAAATTTTGCCTCAATCGCAGACGATTTGGATATCTGGAAAGAATTATTTGGTAATCGTTTTAAGGTTAAGGAGGACAAATGAGTTATACTTGTAGTGCGACTGAAACATACACTGTGTCAGATATTGAAATTGTTACACGTCGAGTTACTTCCGATTTTATTATGATTGCTAGTAGTACTGGTGCAGTATCTGAGGACAGAGCTCGAGATTGGGGAAACGATATTGAAATTTTGGCTAAAAACGGATTCCTTAAAACTGTCGATCTTACATTATTAAGTGGTGGCATTGAAATAAGGGCTGTTAGATATGATGTAAATACGAAGTCTGGCAATTTAACAATGAGTCGACCGGGTGGTGTATTATGGCCGAAAGTTGCAAATCCAGAACTACGGATTATTTTATTCCACACTGATTTATACGATGATGCTGCTAAAGAAAAACTGAAAGGCAAATTGCGCAATAATTGGAGCCCAACCAGTGTTAACACAAATCATTCAACTTTAAAAACCTACGCTAATCGTGATTATCCCAGCAATGGATATGGTATGCAAAGAAAGGACTTCAATTGACCACATTTGACATTTTTGACTGTAAACTATCATTACCTGATTCACCTTTATCTGCGAAAGAAAAAAAACTTCTTGGCTTTGAAGTCCGTTATAACAATGTACATGACCAGCTTAGACTTTTACTTAATTTAGATGAACTTAATGGATGGAGTAAAAAATTCTATAATAAACAGCTTGCAATATGTGACTTAATAGCTGACCAATACCCATTCGTCATTTTTCACGGTGATGTGGGTACTGGAAAAACAGCAACTGCAGAATGTATTGCTAACCGGCTTATTAAGGAAGCACACATCGAAGATTCTTTATTATTCAAGCTTAGCAATCGTGTAAGAGGAAGTGGAAAAGTTGGTGAAATGAGTACTCTGCTGACGCAGGCATTTTCTGAAGTTAAAAAATCTGTAGGCAAGACGCGTCGTGCAATTCTGATTATTGATGAGGGAGATTCGTTAGCATCAGCTCGTTCACAAGAACATAGCCACCATGAAGATAAAGTGGCGGTAAATACCCTGATTCAATGTATTGATGAATTGCGAGCGTTTGGTGGAAGAGTGTTAGTAATCCTGTGTACCAATCGTCTTACCATAGTAGATGCAGCTTTACAAAGGCGGGCAGCTATGGTGGAGTTGTTTAAGCGACCCGATGATAATGAACGCAGGGCATTACTTAAGATGGATTTGGATGGTCTCACTTTAACAGACCCGCAAATCGAGGATCTTGTGAAAATAACTGCTCCAAAGCAAAATAAACCGGGATGGACCTTTTCGGATATCCGTACACGATTATATCCAAAGGCAATTGCTAAAGCATTTCCAGAACAAAAACTTACTTTCCAACATCTTTTTGATTCTGCAATGTCTATAGAGCCATCGCCTATTATGGAGGATAAGTAATGCCAAAATCTCCTTTATTTGAACGAAGAATTCATATAACAGGCAGCATTTCAGACGATAATAATATTGCTACTGCCGAAGAAGTTAATCGTGCACGCAATCTAATTAAAGCCATTGTAATTGATCTAATCAAAGCTGGTGCATGTTTTGTGGTGCCGATAGATGCAGAAAAAATGCGTTCTGATAACTTGCCAAAATGCTTTGATTGGTTAATTTGGGACACCATCAATGACAATTTACATTTACGGCCTTCGAACGCAACAAACCCCATGATTATTGCTGTAAAACACCATAAAAATGAAGTTCAGATTCCTGAGAAATATGTCGGAATTTGGGATAGGCTCCGTAATTCAGACCTGGTTCAGATTGAAAACGCCGCTCATTGGAATATGAATAGTAAGAGAATGGAGATGCAGGCACAACATGGAGAAATTCTTCTTACAATCGGTGGAGGTGAAGGTGTTCTTTTTTTAGCCAACCTTTATCATGATGCTGGCAAACCTGTGATTCCAATAAATCTTAAGCTTTGCACTCCTAATACAGGTGCCCTTAGGATATTTGAATTCGGATTATCAGGCAATAATGCACAACGACTATTCCGTACTGAAAATGGAACAACTCCACATAATTGGTTAAATAGAATTGACATGACTGCACGGAAAAGTGTTGAAAACCAAAAACAGGACATAATGAATCTATTAGAAGCACTTGTCCCACCAACGGCATTTGTGGTCAGATTACTAAACCCTGAGCATTCTGAATACAATGATGTCCAGAATTTCTTTGATACTGTTGTACAACCGGTTATTGAAACTGACTTGGGGTTCAAATTAACTGTAGTTGATGGTAATCAACCATTCGAATTTGCTCATATCGATCAAGAAATTTTCACTAAATTACACCGTAGTAGTATAGTATTGGCCGATATCACCGGCCTTCGCCCCAATTGCTTATTAGAACTGGGCTATGCACTAGGACGTGGTTTACCAACTCTTGTACTTGCGAAAGAAGGAATCAACCCTCCATTTGATATTACTACTTTCTCTGGCCACCACTGGAAGACAAACGGTAGTGCAACAGAAAGGAAAAATTCATTCATTGCCCATTATAAAGCAGTTATAAACCGTCCACCTCTCGTGCCAACGGAGCCACTTATTCCATGACAATTAATAAAGAAGTATTTATATCAGTCGATATTGAGACCGCAGGGCCGATTCCTGCTGAATATAGTCTTCTATCAATCGGTGCATGTGAGGTAGACTACCCTAACCGCTCCTTCACATGTATGTTAAAACCAACAACAATGAATTCTGATGCAAAAGCAATGGAAATTAGTGGGCTATCTCTCAAAATGCTTGCAATTGAAGGTCTTGAACCGATAATAGCAATGCAAATGTTTCGAGATTGGGTGGTTAAAACTGTGGGGAATGATGGAATCCCTGTTTTTACTGGATTTAATGCATCTTTTGATTGGTCTTTTATCAATTACTATTTTCATCGCTACCTCGGTGCGAATCCCTTCGGTTTTTCTGCACTGGATATTAAATCTATGTATATGGGAGCAACTGGTTGCAATTGGGGACAGACTCGATCAAGTATGATTGCATCTGAATTACATCCAAAGCTTATCGGAGATCACAACTCATTGCATGATGCACAGTATCAAGCAGAATTGTTCCGTTTGATTCGAAATTTAAGACAGAATTCATCCAACAGCTGATAGGGATTTTAATTTTGCAGGTGGGCTTTTCGCCTTTGGAAGCTTTCTTTACACCCGGTATATTTATAACCACTTCCGCATCGTATTGCTTCCTTCAGTTTATCAAAATAATGGCATTGTTAGTAAAAGACCACGGCCATAGGACTTGGCTTTGAGTTCACCCTAAAATGTGATGTGTTACGATTGCACGAACATATTTTGCTGGCCCAGTCCTTCCATATCTCTATCCTTCTTATGTTGCCAGCGTACATAATTTTCAATTTGCTCCTTATTGAGGCCAACAGTGCTTACACAATAGCCATGTGGCCAGAAATGTTTATTCCAATATCTTATTTTGAGTTCCGGAAATTAATGATTAAAAATGCTATTTTAATTCATCTGAATTCTTTTATAATCGAGTATAAATTACCAAAAAAAGAGGAGAATAAAAATGAGCAATTTCGAAGAAGGATTTAAATTACTTGAAGAAAAGTTTGGCAATGGCAAAGACAACGTTATCGCACTTGCAACTATCGCTTGTGAGCCAGACGCTAATGGAATATCCCGCCCGGTTGTCCGTGGTGTGGACGCATACTATGAGGATGGCGTCTTTTATGTTTCGACACATGGGAGATCGAACAAAATGATGCAAATTGCCAAAAACCCGGTGGTTTCAGTTGCTTCCT
>JAAZBG010000105.1 GCA_012513915.1 Fibrobacter sp. | reverse complement strand
GCTCTTCGAGATCCAAATCAATGGAGTCACCTCCAGGAGTATGGACGCTTAAACATGCTATAGGATTCCAGCCATTATCCGAAGGTGAGAAACAAACGTCTCCTCTACAGGGCTTCTTTGGAATGATCTCATAGGTAGTATTGCCGTCTTCACGGCTTATCTCCTTTAACTCAATGTATTTGCCGTCCATATCGTATGCATATTCATCGCCGCATCCGAATAACACGACACAAGTATAATGATCTGTACCCGGTATGGTAACTGTCATTGACTCACCTACTTCAAGCTCAACATCTCCAATCTTTTCCATATTTTCGTAGGTGTCCTGTGTTTCCACGATATCACCGTTCTCATCGGGAATGCTGTTCCAGTCGTCAACATTGACGGTATTTTCTGCGTCTGTGGCATAAGCGGACATCAGTGCTGGTATCCCGCTTACCGTGTTCGCTGATATTGCTGTGACTGTGAGTGCTGCTGCCATTGTGGCAACGATAAACTTTCTTGTTCTCATAAGTTTTCCTCCTAAGAATTTAATTTTTTTCCCGGATACATGAATGATCCTTTCACCCGCTATAACGAACTAAGGATGCAGTATGTGCGGACAAATGGAAAAATACTTTTATCTTTGTAGACTTACACAAAAACAAAAGCACTGCTTTGTGCAAGCGGAACGAAAAACGCTCGTGCATTGCTGCTGCAATGTGTATGAAACTTAAAATCAAGTTTTTATCGCCTTTTTCGCTCTTATCGAGAGCAGAATGTTTCAATATCCATATCATTCCTTGATCCGTTTTAGCGAGTATATGCTTATTATAATTACTGCATCATCGTCGGTCAACAGTTTTTTGATAAGATGCATTCTGACGGCAATAAGTTGCTTTTTTTAGATGGTAAGTTGCAAAGGAGGGTTACTGTATCATGCTGAAGTAAGGGCGGGCATTTCTCGTTGATGCTTGTTAAGCTTATGATAGGTTCTTTCCAAAGTTAGTTGCTATTTGCGTATAAAAGCTCATGCATCAGGACTTTTGCTTTATAACATAGTAATACAGGAATAGAGACTATGCTGCATACTGAAAAAGTTGAACGGAGCTGGGAATCTGCGCCATTCCTCACGTTGTCCAATGATATATAATAAACTCCAAGAAACTTGATGGAGTAAATTGGACATTCAAAAAAACTCCAAAAAGCTCCAGGTAGTAAATTGGAGTTCGGAAGTTCGTCTCATATCCTCGAACAAAGGCAGAATGTTTGACGGAGGCTTTTCGTCTATCCAATGGAACACAGTTTTATTTTCCGTTCACTTTAAAACTGTCAGCATATTAGTTAAATCACAGATAGTGTATGATAATGTGTGCATTTTTGCTAATTTATGAGAATATTTACCGCTTTGAAATTTTGGAAAGAAATTCAGTAAAACAGGTGAGAGTTTTTTTGTGTTAGCAACATAAAAAATGAGAATGATATAAATACGATAAAAAAAGATGTGGATAAATACTTGACAAAGAAAGAAAAACAGTTCCTTCTTTTTGCAAATAATTTCAGAAAGCTTAATAAGATCTGCTGGTGGCAGAGTTTTGATACAAACAATTATAAATCATTCATTGAGGAGAAGTTTGGTAAAAATTTAATTCTCAGGATTAGTAATCATTTAGGTTTCTGATATTTATATATTTTTAAAGTAACCGCTTAAAAAGCCCCCCTATCCAAAGAAGTCCAAATAGACTATGCGTAAAGCAATAAATGGACTGTCAGCTATTGTGCAGCATGATTTAAAGCTTGATGTATTTCCCGGCAGTCTGTTTTTGTTTTAAGGTAAGCGATGCGACAGGATCAAAGCTATGCTTTGGGAAGAAGACGGATTTGTGCTGTTGTATGATACTATTTCATTGCGAACTATTGACATTTTTGGGCATAAACGTTATAATATACATCAACTGGATTGAAAAATATCAAGTATTATTTATAAAGGGGGGGAGAAATACTATATTTTAAAGATATTTTTTGTTCGGTTGATTAACGAATAACTATCTTAATAGGGAGAAAGTAAAAAATGAAGAAATTATCCAAATCTTTCATAAGTATCTGTATAGGTTTTATTATGATCTTAACAGTGTTGCCTGTTTCTGCTTTTGCAGCAAATTATAGTATGAATTATTGGGAGCATTCTAAGCCTACCCGTACACTTTACTACAATGGAGGTTCACAGTTGCATGGAGATGATGTAAAGTGGTTTCAATGTGCTATTAATAATCTTGTTAGTAACGGTGATTGTAATAACAGTATTCTTAATACTTCCAAACTGGATGTTGATGGTTATTTTGGGCCAGCATCAAAAACAGCGCTTTTAGCATTTCAGAATAAATACGGTTTAACACAAGATGGCCGTTTTGGACCTGATTGCCGCAATAAAATGGATTCGGTACTTAGACCTGCACCTTCGACATCGCCATCTACGCCTACATCACCTTCCAGCACCTATTATCCACCGGTAGAAAAAACAATAGATGATGGAGTTTATTACATTCGTAACAAACATAGCAACAAGTATATAGATGTTAGAGGCGGCAGTGCCAATAATGGTACAGAAATTATTCAACACTCATATAATGGCAATGCAAATCAGAAGTTTAGAATCCAATATCAAAGTACAGGTTATTATAAGATCTTTCCTACACATTGTTCAAACAAATGCATAGATTTAGGTGATTCATCAGCAGCAAACACAAATGGTGCTGATTTGCAGATATATGATGCTTCAAATTCGTTTTCTGAACAAAACTTTAGTATTAGAATAATGAATGATGGAAGTGTTGAAATTGGTACTGTAAATAGTAACGGTACTAAAGTACTTGAAGTGACAGATTCATCATATTCTGATTATGCGACAGTACAGATATGGGAGAGAAGTGACATAAGAAATAATGATAATTGGTATTTAGAGCCTGCAAATGTCGCTTATTATGCTAATAACCCTAACATGTGTAAAGAGGATCTAAGTACTGCCGGAGGGACTGTTGAATATTTTCATGCTTTGGGATATCTTGGTAGTTTATGGAGAAGTCCAAGAATTGATGATATTAAACAATCAGCAAAATCTTCTGAAGTATTAATATTTCATGGACATGGAAGCTCTGCCTCATTTAGTGTATATGATGGTCAAT
>JAAZBG010000104.1 GCA_012513915.1 Fibrobacter sp. | reverse complement strand
TTTCGGAAATGAGATAAGGCTTTTACAGTCAACGGTTGATAAAAGATATGACAGTGGGGGTGATTTCTCATCCCACTGTCGTGTAGTACTGTATTGTCAAGTACTAATAGAATGTAGTGCAAGCTCTTTCTTTTAACCCATTTTGTGTATTAGACTGTATCTCTGTAAGATTTACGTAATATGAATGTCGAGTTATTCACTGACAATCTGATTCTGCCATAGTTTACCTTGGATCTCCTGATTATAAATACATTGTCTGAACCGTGATTTACCTGATTGCCTTGATTCTCATGAATTCTCTTAAAGTCAAGGTAATCCTATGATCAAGGTTCAGACAACTTCCCTTGCATTCAAGCCGGTTGCGAATTAAGCAGCATTGACACTACAAACAATGTATGGGGATAACAACATTTTTTATTGTATTGTATCACCGAGTAAAATAATCGGATAGTTCACTTCATCCTCTCAAACACCCTTTTCGGAATTTTTGCGCTCTTACCTTCTTTTTTCATGAGATCAATGTACTTGAGATAGGCTTCTTTTGCTTTTACGGTGTTTTTTAGTCCGAAATTGGCGTCACCGAGATTTATATAGGCAACGGTACGATTTGGATCTGCATTTACAACCTTTTCCAATAATTCGACAGCTTCGCGGTACTTTTTACCCTGTTCAAGAAAGAAGCCGAGATCGTTGTATTTATTTACATTTGTTTTATCTATTTTATTATCTGATTTTAATTTAAAGAATTCTGTTATAGCTATAGCAGCTTCATCCTTTTTCCCCATTTTATGTAACTGTAATACTTCACTATAAATACCATCAAATGATTTTCTATTTTTGTTATCTTCAGAGCTCTGCATTAAATAGTTATTTAGAGTCTGATAGAGGTCATCATTTCCCTCATAATCTTTTATAATGTCAATAATTAATTTGATACTCTCTTTGATTTTTCCTTTTTCTAAAATCTTAAAGTAACTTTTAACGAAGTTTGCATTAAGACCACAATCGGAAACATTTGCCTCTGTTATTTCTAACCCAACATTATTGATTACACCCGAAAACGGATTCGATTTCATGTTGTCGATTTTATATGAGACGAGGTCGGTATTAACAGATACCAAAGTTCCTTTTAAGATTTTATTAGAAATCCTTCCTTTTGATTTTATAACACAAGCAGCACTCTGTGGGCTATACCCGCCAATACTCATTAGAATAAAAGAATTGTCTTTCTGTTGGAGGAGAATAACATCAGTAGCTGCATTTAAGTCATTATCTGAATAAACTGAAAGCTCTTGGCTATTTGCAGTAAAAAAGAACCATGTAATGAGCAATATGGATACAAATCCATAATTAATAATTTTCATTTTCTAACTCCTTTAGCGCTTTTGCTAATTCACTTTCATACCTTTTTGAAACACCTTCTTGGACTGTAGCGGAACAACCAGGGAAATGAGCAAGTGTTCCTCTTTCAGTTTTTCTTCCTCTTTCTTCATAAATTTGTTTTATAAGCTCCTGATCAAAATTTTTTGACCTACTTATTGGGATGGAAACTTTTTTAAGTGCTTTGTTAATAACATTTGTATTTTTCCCATGTTGTACAGCAGTCGACCATACAACATCATTTAATGTATCAGAATGTTCAGTAATATCAATATTATTGTCTCTTTTCACATTTTCAATCAACGGATCATAATGTGTTAACTGAATATATTCGTGCTCGATTTTCACGAATTTATCCTTATTAGCTGTTACGATTTCTTTCCACTTGTTTGAAAATTCAGTTGTTCCTGCTACTAACCCTACAAAGTCAGATTTCCATGGGAAATCTGACGATTGTACAAAGAGAGTCACATTTCCACCATTTGGTTTGCTGGTCATTTGATAGGCTCCATATGAAACCCCTCCGGCATCACCAGCACCCGAAGATACAGTAATAGAACCTCTTCCACCTGTTTCATATTGTGATGACAATCGACCAAGTATTCTATTCTTTTTGCTTGCATAATCCACATACAACATCACCCTGCCACCATCCATGACACGACTTGTAAAGTTGTTGATAAAAACGGTACACAAATCTTTCAGGTGAATATCGCCGCCGCCATTTTCCAGATTACCTCCACAGATAGAGAGCCGCTCGCGTCCCTTGTAATTTGTCGTATTGTCAGGTTCAAGCAAGACACGATGTTTTCCCCATCGTGCATCACTACCCTGCCATTGAGACCCTACTATTTGCCCAAGTCCAATACTAAGGGAGTTCTCGACATTGTTCTTATTTACCCACCAGATTCCTTCAGGAATCGGACCGGCATTCAGAGCACCGGTAAATTCTTTTGAGCGTTTATCTGTATTACCTGAATATGCCGGGATCTCCGAAATCAAACGTATACCATCCTGGAATGGTACTGTATCCCCGTTTTCATCAAGCCATTTGAGCACCGTCCCATTAAATGCCATCTGCTCTTTTTTCTTTATTGCAATAGTAAATTCGCTGCAAAGTACATTGTTATTGTTATCCAGTGGCTGCAATCTCACACTATAATCGGTTACCTCTGCACCAATACTTACCTTGAACCGGTTGCCTGTACGGGTGAGTGCTTTTTTTACTTCCTCCACATTACTTTCATTCTTTGTAAAATAGCGGAGCTCCCATTTAATAAGAGGCTTGAGCTGCTCCATTTCAGTCGTACCATTTTCGATATTGAAAGTGAATTCAAACTCCCATTCCGGTTTCACCCGTACGTCATAACGATAGGGTTTTGCAGCTCCATCACTACTAACTGATACTACTCCATCAGCCTGACATTGTAACGATTCACCCTTATCACCACCACCTACAAGCCTGATATCTTTAATACTCAGTTTAGTCGCAAATGACCTCGCTCCGGTTTTATATTTGTAAAATGTAAAGCCACCAATAGTTTTTGCACTTGCAATATCAAGTACACTGGAATCCCATGGCATTGAAGATAGTGCTTGAGATGATATGTGGAACAGGACGTACCCTTCGGGAAGACCACTCCACTTTTTGTCCAGGAAAATATGAGAAACATGCTCGATCATTGCAGCAAACTCTTCATCGGTGGGAGGAATCACTTTCAGTTTATGCCGTTCTGCAAGTGAATGAAAATCGTAAGCATCAGTCCACTCATGTTTTTTTAAACGATATGATAGCGAGGCTGCAATAGCTTTACAACATTCGCCATTTGTATACTGTTCGTCAGCAGCAGCCCTGATCAAACCCATAAATGTATCAAAATTCAATTTTTGATTCGGCGGAAGTCCTGCTATAAGGAGTGCTGTCATCTGCTGTACAAATGCAATCGGATGAAAACACCAGATCTCCTTACCATCCTTTGCATTTGCATGGAATGGCGGAGCATCGGCAGTTTCATCAAAAACACCTTTTGCTTTGCAATCATCCCAGAATGCAAGACTTTTGATAAAATTTTTAATTTCATCAGTATCAAGATTACCAACTTTTTCACTCAGTGATCCATATTTTTCATCACTATAATGCCACTCACTTGGTACGCGGACGATCAATTTCTGAAGACGCTCTTTCCAGGAAGCATCATCTGAAATCTTACTGATATCATACTTGTCAGCGTCGATCTTTATCGCAGCCTCAAGTTCTTTGCCGGTCTCTGTCTCTTTAATGTCATCTTTTCCTGCAATGAATTTTGATGTAACTTTTGCAAAATCCATGAATGCATCATAGTTTGGAGGATCTTCACATAATAGTTCAAAGCCCCCCCAGTTAAATGGTGTCTGGGGCTCTATACCTGTTATTTCTACAAGTGTTGCAGTATCTTTCCTGATATACCGCTTGTCATTTAGAATAATCACTTCCGGATTGTCAATCGTGATCTCCTGATTACTTACCTGTCCGGCAAATGAATCCGGATTCTGTAAATAAAGAAGTTTTGTTTCCTGTGTAATTTTTACATTTCCGACATCATCTTTTTCTCCAAGAGCACTCTTTGAAATCCACACCTGAGCAGCACTAATTGATGAGCACGGGAAAAAAACCCTCCTTTTATTTGCTGTGGTGCTAACCCGATACAGGATACTTGTCTGCTCAATCCACCCATTGAATGTTTTTTTGAAATCATCAAGGTATTTTTGTTTGGGTTTGTAATAAAATGTGTTGGTATTTAACTCATCACATAGAATTTTATGATTAGGATCATCGATCCAGGAATATTTCACAGTTCTGAATATTCCCGTAACCTGAATTTTGACAAATTGAGAACCGGCAGGTTCCTCAATAATCTTTGCAGTGTCATTTACTGAAAGAGAAACTATGTCCAGTGGTAATGGAGCAAGTGGTTGTCCGGATGGAATAACATATCGGGCGATTGAAGAAAAATAACGTTCACCTTTTGTGTCGCCAAGAATCCCATCACCAACATTTAAATCCTGTAGTGTAAAAATTTCGACATGAACAATTTTTTTATCTGAAGGATGAATAAAAGGGCCCGGGCCACCAAGGACATCCCCGGTCTGTATTTGTGGTCGTTTGTTGTTTTCCGGTATTTGTAAAGTGCCAAGCAGATTCTGATCCGGCTTGCCGGTCGTTTCTATCGCTACCTGTCCATGAATTTTTATAAAGCAATTTTCATTTTTAAAACAATCAGGAAGTGGACTTTTCAATTTTGCCCACTGCGGATTACCGGTAATTACTTCGAATTCGATTGGTTGACCATTGGGAATAAAACCAATAATGTCAGCATTGCTTTTCGCTTCAGAACGGATTCGAATACCTTTAAGGTTTTTACAACAATTCCAAACTTTATTACTTGCGCCGTAGGCATGCGTATGCGGCGCTTTTTCAATGTATGCTTTACCATTGTCAATACTCTTAATATATGAAGCTGCATTTTTAAACACTCCCGGCCAGTTGACACCATCAAGAGTAGTAACAGAGATGGGTTGATACGATGCACCATCCGCATGTACAGGATCTCCAGTTAACGAAACATAAGAATATTTGGGAACCAGTAATAAACTCTCATTATAATCATCACTTTTATACATCATTAGCCCTGGTGCGGGAAATTCTTTCCCTTTTGCAACATTTCCTTTAAATGCAAGAAACCCGGGTAGAAACTGGCCGGCAGGAACGGGATCAAGATGCATGTAAAGAGAATAAAAATCAAGAACATTTCCAAACGTGGATTTGTAATAATGACGGAGTAAAACAAAACTGTCGGAATATAACACCGATTGCAATTTCGCTTCCAGTGTTTTCTGACTGAACCTGTACGCGACAACTTCGCCATCAGCGATTGCGACAATCGGTTTCTCGGTTGCAAAGTGGAGTCCGGTGTGCCAGGATCTGTTTTTTTTACCAATAGGGAATGTACCACCATCAGCACTTTTATGAGCCTGTAAACAGCTTTCAGAATCACAATCTTTGATTGGATATTTAAATTCATCTACTAACGAAGTGTCTGCCATTCATCATTTCCCTTAAATACGTGATTTTGATATTAACATGAAAAACAGTACATAGTAGCCATTGTTAATGGTATTGTACACCGGGTACTCGTCTTACTCTTCGCAGATGCTTGAAATTCCAGATTCGCATCCTCACCCTTATTACTCTTATCAGTAACGACCCATTCCCCTTTCGCAACACCGCCCACATTCTTTCCGTGTGCGCTGCCAACGGCTTTTGGTGGTTTTACGGATGTGTCAAAAATTTCAAAGGTTACCGGACCGTTTTCGGGAATCCCAGTAACATCGGCCATAAGAATAACGGTATCATCAAAAGCGGCCTTTTTGGGCGAGTTCTCTTTCTTTGTCGCATCCTTGTGTTCCCATCGCGGATTTGTGATTACGACTTTTTTAGGAACCGGCACATAATCAAAATCATCAGTAAGAAAGACCTCTTCCTTCTTCCTTTCCTGCATTAACGTATCAAGCCAGTCGATCGGGCGACTGGGATCAAGTTCAAGAAACGGATTGTAAAATTTGAAAACGTCCAGAATATCTTTATAGCGAAGCTTGCCACAGTTGATCATGTGCTTGAGATAGTCGATATTGCCCTGTTTGTCATACTCGTCGCGTACCCAGAGTTCGATTCTGTAGGTGTTTCTCGCTCCGTAATCCATTTTATTCAAGGCAGCACGGGTAATCCGGACAACTTCACCAAGTGACATATCCCGCAGAAGATACCCGGTTTTAACACTATCCGGAAGACTCTCCGGGATGATTCGAAAGTCCATAGGTCATTTCTTTCTGATTTCAGCACAACGTGAACGGATTTGTGAAACTATT
>JAAZBG010000103.1 GCA_012513915.1 Fibrobacter sp. | reverse complement strand
TTGTTTTTGGTCCAGAATTAATGATAAATGAACCAAACAGAATCAGTAAATGGTTTAAAATAATTGCAAAGCTTCAATTATCGTTCGTCAACTGTTGTAAAAAGAGGGGTTTCCGTACGGACACTATTTAGTTTTTGTATTAATTACACTTTTTTACAGTGCTGGTTTCACTGCATCTGCCTGGCAAATCCCGGTATCAGTGAAAGACCTTCCTAAAACATGCAGGCATCCGGACTCAAAACAAAATGATGCAATTATTCCTTTTGTTATTAGGAAAATACCGTTAGGTGATGCATCGCAGTATGTAAAGACCGGGGGGCATCCCAACACATATATTGTGTTTTCGCCGGACAGCAGATTGCTTGCAATCGGTACAATGCAGGGGAATGTAATGATTGCAGATGTCTACTCAGGGAAGATTCTCTGGAGTAAAAAAGTATCAGAAGGGATGGTAAAGAGAATCGACTTTTCACCGGACGGGAAACGTGTTTATTTTGGCGAACAGAGTGTTGATGGATTCATCTATGCAGCAGAGACTGTTACCGGAAAGATACTGTGGACATTCCGCCTGGCAGACGATCTTCAGCAGGGCAGCCCTCTTAATAAAAATGATGCACAGGATATTTATGATAAACCAGGATGTTACCAGCTGAAAACTCTTGCGAATGGTGACATTCTGATTCTTGGAATTCATTCATGGGGTGACTGGCGGGAGAAGGCAAAAACCGTCTGTCTTTCAAGGATATACCGATTGACACCTGATGGAAAACCTGTCTGGGCATTTCCCGAAAAGGGACCGATTTTTTATACGGTCATTTATATGGATTCTGATCCTGCGGGGAAAAAAGTTGCTTTCCTTACACGTTCTGAGGGTGGTAACAAACCGGAAAATTACGAGTATTTTAATCAGTCGTTATACGTTCTTGATGGAATCACCGGTAAAGTAGATGGATACCATACATTTGAACCGCTCAAGCCCTGGTTCTCGAAGGTTAGTTTCTGGCAATCAGTTTCGGTAAGTGATGATGCAGCGTGTGCTTCAATCGGTACACAGGATGGCAGGTCGTTTATCTTTGAACTGAAAAAGGTAACACCACTGAAAACGTTTGATTTCGGAGCGCCTGTCATGATCAGTAATGTTCCTGTAAGTGCTTATGCTTCCTATACAAAATACGGACCTGACAAAACAATTTATTTTCAGACAAGCAACACATCCGTTATAGCAGCAAACATGTCCCGGAGTATTGTTGCACCTCCCGGACCTCATCCCAACGCAAATATGATCAATGCTGTATCGCCGGCAGGGGAAATACTATGGCGTTATCGCAGTAATTTATCCTGCGAGAATTTTTGGCTAAGTGCAGATGGCCGATGGATGATGACGACTGCAATGGCCGGAAAAGGTAAGGCAGAACATGAGGCAGGAGCACTATTGTTTGATACACAACGATCCGGTGGCGGTTCATCGAAATTTGTCTACTTTTATCGGGTTGAAGGAACTGTCTTTTTTCAGGCTGCAATGGCTCCTGATGGTTCTGCATTTGCAATTTCAGAAATGCCATTCAAGCATCCAGAGTCAAGTAAACTTATCGGTACCTATCAGGTACATGTTGTGCGGTAATGAATAGTATGAAAACAACGTTGAATTGTGCTTTTCTTCATCTGGCAATAAAGCACGGTGGCCCCTAATAAAACACAGCAATCGAAGATTATCTTCGATTGCTGTGCTGCATAGTTGATTATTGGAAATGAATAGAATACCCGAAATCCGATACCTTGTACTTACATTGACAAACAGGTGTAATCTTGCCTGCTGCTACTGTTACTGTCCGAAGCCTCAAAAACCTCTTGATATGACTTCCGATATTATGAAACAGGCTGTCAGGTTCGCGGCGCTGCAGGGAGCGCCGTTACATGTGCAGCTGACCGGTGGCGAACCGTGTCTTAATAAAGAACTGGTTTTTACAACTATCAATGAAGTTCGTGCTGTGATTCCCTCCGCGACAATCGCAATCCAGACAAACGCAACTCTTCTGGATGAAGAAATCTGTCTGTTTTTTAAACAACATAAGGTGAATGTCGGCGTTAGTATTGACGGGCCACCATCAGTTCATGAGAAAACCCGGGGGAATTTTATAAAAATGTTTGCAGGTCTTGAGTGTCTTGAACGGTGCGATGTTCCCTGGCGGGCAACAACTGTCGTTTGTGACCACACTGTAACGCAACTGCATAAACTGGTTCTGATACTATCCCGTTTTAAAACTGCACGGGGTATTGCGCTTGATGTACTGACGAGAAAAGGAAATGCTTTTAAAAACAACGTTTCTCAGATAGCTCCGGAAATGGTCAGAGAGCACATCGTGAACATGATGGATGCACTGAAAAACGTTAATGTACATCGAACAATACCGCTGCGTTTTCGTGAAGCCGATTCTGTCAGTAAACATGCAGATGCAGAAAAAAGGGAAAGTTTCTGTCACGCATGTAATGGAGAAGCCATGGCTGTTTATCCTGATGGAACCGTTTATCCGTGCAGCCAGTTTTGCGGTGAAGAAAAATACTGCGCCGGGACTATCGAAGCCTTTAACTCATCCGGATTACATCTCAGCCCAGGTTCACAAAAAGGTAATGAGTGTGAATCATGTTCATTGCAGGGGAAATGTCCCGGTGATTGTCCAAGTCGTTTACTTCATAATGATCTGCATGAACAGCGTATTGTTTGTGAAATTTACAGAACAATTTTTGATTACCAGAAAAGGAATGGAATATGAGACATTTTTCATTGTGTTACTTCAGCAGCGGCGGGTTGGAATTACCCAGTTTGTCAAAATCCGTTTCCCGGTATCAGGATTGTGGCGGTGCTATTACTGTAACAGCCCGTACGGCGACACAGCTATTTGACAATGCAAGAGTGCAGGCGTTTTTACAGAATGCGATGAACGCCGATGTCGTATATGTCAATATTCACGGTGGAAAAGCGATGTGTCCGGTTTTTGATCCGCTGGTTCAGGAAACTGCACGCCGCCGCGAAGCAGGAGAGAAAACGCCCTATCTTCATTTTCAACCCGCAGGTGGCGATGATGAATCGCAGATACTTGCAGCTAAACATTCCGATGGTATCCCAAACGGTCAATGGTCAATGTTATGTAAATACTTCGCACGGGGTTCAGTAGAAAATATTGTTTCAGCACTCACTTTCTTTCATAACATTCTTTTCGATCCCCAGGCGCCTGTCCCACCTTTACGCGATGCGATACAGGAAGGGCTTTATCACCCGGATGGCAGTGGTTGCGAAAGTCTTGAATCGTATCTCAAATGTCATGTAAAAAAAGAGCGTCCTACCGTCGGAATATGGTTTGGTCAATACTATTGGGTAAATGGTAATCTCGCACACATCGATGCACTGATAAGAGAGGTTGAAAAACAGGGTGCGAATGTCATTGCTGTTTTCAGCCTGCGGTTCAAGGATTTTGAACGTGGTAACAAAGGCGCTGATGAGATCGTCGATCTGTTTTTCAAACTAAACGGTAAACCTGTGATCGATGTACTCATCAACACAATCGGTTTTGCGATGTCGGTAACAAACCCCGAATACGGTGATGTGTTTCCAGGTCTTGACGTACCTGCACTTCAGGGTATTACCTGCAGTCAGCCGTATGCGGTCTGGAAAGAGAGTGTGCAGGGTGTCTCAACCATGGATGTTTCAACGCAGGCGGCACAGCCTGAATTTGATGGCAATCTGATTACAGTCCCCTTTGCAACCAGGGAGCAGGACACTATTGATCCGGTAACCGGTGCACTTCTTGTGCGTTTGTCACCGATCTCCGACCGTGTACAAAAACTCGTTTCATTATCAATTAACTGGGCAAGGTTACGGCATAAATCCAATAAGGAAAAACGAGTCGCCATCATATTTCATCACTATCCTCCAAGAAATGACCGGATAGGGTGTGCTGCCGGCCTTGACAGCTTTGCCAGTGTCAATGAATTGCTTAAAAAGATGAAGGATGAAGGGTATACAATAGAAAAAACATTTGATAAGGGTGATGATCTCGCAAAAGAGATTCTGGAACGTATGACTACTGATCGCCGGTGGATGACACCGGAAAAAATGGCGCAACGTGCTGAAGCAACAGCTGGACAGGATGAGTATGGCCCGTGGCACGAAAAACTGCCTGAAACTATCCGCACTACCATGAACGAAAAATGGGGCGAAATGCCGGGCAATCTGTTTGTTCATGATGAAAAGTTGCTCTTTCCCGGATTTTTCAATGGAAATGTATTTATTACAGTGCAAGCACCCCGAGGGTATCTTGAAAATCCCGAAGCAATTCTTCATGATCTCTATCTTCCGCCGCCGCACCACTATCTTGCCTATTATCGGTATATCAAATATGTGTTTAAAGCTGATGCGGTTATGCACATCGGGAAACATGGATCACTGGAATGGCTTCCGGGAAAAGCGCTTGGTCTCAGTGAAGAGTGTTATCCTGATTTATCAATTATGGACCTTCCCAATATTTATCCTTACATAATCAATGATCCAAGTGAAGGAACTCAGGCGAAGCGCAGATCATACTGCTGTATCATCGACCATCTTACTCCGGCATTTACAAATTCAGACCTTTATGACGAAATGGCAAATGTTGAGCAGATTCTTGCACAGATTGCAGACGCACAACAGCAGGATACATCAAAAGTACCGGTACTTATGAATCTCCTCTGGGATGCTGTCAAGGAAGCGGATCTTCATGAGGATCTGGAATGTACTGAAGAGTCTGCAAAAGCAGATCCGGAAAAATTTATCGGAAAACTTCATGCGTATCTTTCGGAAATCGGAGATACCATGATTGCAGACGGCTTGCATACCATGGGAATCGCTCCCGAGGGTGATCGGCTGGTGGAGTTTGTTACTCAGATGGTAAGACTTGATAACGGTACAATACCATCACTTCGTGAAGCGGTAATCGTTTCGATGGGCTACGATTATGACGATCTGATAAAGTGTCGGGGCACGGTGCGACCGGAATTTAAGGGAAAGACCGGAGGACAGATCATAGATGAAGCACATAAAAAGTGTATTGACATTGTCAAAATGTTGTCCGGAAGTGATTATCGTAGTGAAGCTATTGATGAAGTTTTAAAAATGGTGCATGGTGCCGGGAACGAACGTATCAGGCAGGTTCTTGAGTTTATATCGTCGACACTGGTCCCGAATATCCGTCGTGTTACAGAGGAGATTGATGCTTCACTTGCAGCGCTTGACGGAAGATTTGTCAGGCCGGGACCTTCTGGTGCGCCAACCCGCGGACAGGCGGAAATCCTGCCAACAGGACGGAATTTCTTTTCACTTGATCCGCGCATCATTCCAACGCGAGCTGCATGGGAAGTCGGGAAAAATCTCGGTGATCAACTGCTCCAAAGTTATCTGAAAGAGAAAGGGGATTATCCGGATAGTGTCGGCATAATCGTTTGGGGTGGACCTACGATGCGCTCCAAAGGTGATGACATTGCGGAAATTCTCTATCTTATGGGGCTTAGACCGGTATGGAATGATGTCAACAGTGTTGTCCAGGGGCTGGAGGTTATTCCGATTTCGGAACTGAAGCGTCCCCGTATCGATGTAATACCGCGTGTATCCGGTTTTTTCAGGGATGCTTTTCCAAACCTGATGGAGATGATTGATGCCGGTGCACGAATGGTTGCAGCCCTTAATGAGCAGCCTGAGCACAATTATCTGAGAAAAAATGTGCTTAAAGATGTTGAGGATTACCGTCGCGAGGGGAAGAGCAAAGATGATGCGATGCGCCTTGCTACTCTTCGCGTGTTTGGTTGTCCGCCGGGAACCTATGGTGCTGGTGTTGCGGAGCTTGTCGAAGCCAAAAACTGGGAAACGCAGGATGATCTTGGTAACAACTATATCCGCTACAGCGCTCATGCGTATGGGAAAAATACTTATGGCATACAGACTCCCGGGACGTTTAAAAAGCACCTCTCACGTATGACCCTTACTGTCAAGAATGAGGATTCTCGTGAATATGACATGATGTCGTGCGTTGATTTTTATAATTACTATGGCGGTCTTATCGCAGCTGTCAAAAGTGTGCGGGGCGAACTTCCCATGGCAATGGTTGGTGACAGCTCTGATCCGAAACGGTTGGTACTGCGAAGCACCTTTGAAGAGGCAAAGCATGTCATGCGTTCACGAATACTTAATCCCAAATGGATTGAGGGATTACAACGTCATGGATATAAAGGGGCTGGTGATCTGTCTAAAGTGATGGATGTAATTATTGGCTGGGATGCCACTGCTGAGGTTATGGAAGACTGGATGTATGAACGTTTTGCAAATCGCTATGCACTCGATAAGCAGATGCAGGATTGGTTCAAGGAAGTAAACCCCTATGCGCTCCAGAATATTCTTGACAAACTGCTTGAAACAATCAGCAGAGGAATGTGGAATGCCGATAAGGAAATGGAAGAAAATCTGCGTAACGCCTATCTTGACGTTGAGGGTGAGATAGAGGAGGTCGTTGCATGATGAAAAAAGGACTGCTTATTGTAAATACCGGTAACGGTAAAGGCAAAACAACCGCAGCACTTGGTATGGCGTTTCGTGCGCTTGGACATGGCATGCGGGTTTGCGTGATTCAGTTCATTAAAGGAAGCTGGAAATATGGAGAACTGGAGAGTGCAAAGCGGTTTTCCGATCTGCTCGAATTTCATGTAATGGGTAAAGGATTTACATGGAAATCTGAAAATATTGATGAAGACAAAGCGGCAGCACGTGATGCATGGGATTTTGCAAAAGTCAAAATCAGTTCCAATGAATTCGGGCTGGTGATTCTTGATGAACTTACCTACCTTGTAAAATTCGGTATGGTCAGTGAAGAGGAGATTATGGATATTCTCTGTAAACGTCCTCAGAATCTTCACGTCGTGGTAACCGGACGTTATGCAGGCGAACAACTAATCGCAAATGCCGACCTTGTAACACAAATGGTTGCAGAAAAACATCCGCTTAAAAATGGAATAAAAGCACAGAAGGGTGTTGAGTTCTGAATCTGAAAAACTGGATAGGTTGGTACGCACTACCGGTGTCTGATGTGAGTTTTAAAGGAGGTCGTTGCATGATAAAACTTGGAGTTTTTTATAACGGTATTGAGATCTGCCGGGATGACAAAATCATTCATGCCAGATTTCTCGTACCCCACCGTGTTATTTCGACATGCAGTGTTGCAGGTGGTTTACAGCAGTCGCTTGAATACATTTACAATCACCAGTCATGCGAGCCGTCAGGACATCATTGTCCTGCTGCAGATGTGATGAAAAAAAGCCCCGAAGATTATCGGGCAATAGTATGCGAAAGAAACGGGCTGCCGGCTGACCGGTGTGCAACACTTGGCACTGCTGCCAATATGCGATACGCATCGTTACAGCACCAGATGTTTCGTGATCTTGAAGTTATTGCGGTCTGTACAGGAGGTGTGGAAACAAATGGTGGCCGCGCAGGTGATCCTGCCTCGAATTATGAATCTGATGGAATTTTTGAAAAACTGCCGTCTACTCCGGTTGCTCCCGTAAACGGTACAATCAATACCATGCTGTTTATCAGTAAAGAATTAACGGATGGTGCACTGGTCAGAACAATAATGACCGCTACAGAAGCGAAAACTGCAGCACTTCAGGAGCTTGCTGTTCCGTCAAGATACTCAGATGGTCTGGCAACCGGTACCGGCACGGATCAGATTGGTGTCGCATGCAGAACGGGTGGCACTATTCCACTTACAAGTGCCGGAAAGCACAGCAAACTTGGTGAGTTGATTGGTGTAGCGGTTCATGATGCAATTAAAGAAACGCTGCGTCTTCAGAATGGACTGGAACCATCACATCAGCGAAGTGTTTGTACATTGACAAGAAGATTCGGTAATGATAAGGAAACAATGATAAGCAATATCTGCAGTCATCTCAGTGAAACGGATGCAGATCTGTTCAGGAAAAATTTCATGTGTATCGATCGTGACCCCCTTGTTGCAGGTGCATTGTGTGGATTTGCTGATGTTCACGACAAAATCCGCTACGGTATATTACCGTCATCCTGTTTCAGGGAACTTTACGGAATGTATGCAGCGCAGATGGCTTCAGCAGTGTCAGGCAGACCAGATCTGTTTGCAAAATACAGGAACACACTTGTTGATGCCGCAACTGCACCGGACAATGCATCTCTTCTGGAGTGTATTTATCGATCGATTGCTGTGGGCTTTACAGATAAATG
Source organism: Fibrobacter sp. (assembly GCA_012513915.1). Taxonomy (GTDB): domain Bacteria; phylum Fibrobacterota; class Chitinivibrionia; order Chitinivibrionales; family Chitinispirillaceae; genus JAAZBG01. Next base: position 1,157 of record JAAZBG010000103.1, on the reverse strand, counting down.
GGCTGGGTAGTAATGATAGTGATTCCTGAATTTCTGGTTGTAAAATTGTAATTACTAAGAATAATAGTAATCAAAAAAAAGATTAAATGTAAATCATTATTAACTATCCTGAAAGGAACAATTCATGTACTTGTCAAAGAAAAAATGCTTTCATACTGTAATGGGGGCTATTCTTGTAATGTCAATAAATGGTTTTACAGGGACACTAACGGATAATGATACTCTGGTAACGCTGCCATCAATGACAGTTAGTGTTACAAGACTTGATGTCGAGCCAGAAAAACTTCCTCAGAAAATTGAAATTGTTGATTCTCTCGATTTGAAACTGACGGTCGCTGATGACATTACCGATGTCTTAAAAAAGAATGCATCGATTGATGTGATACAGTATCCCGGGGTACTCGCAGGTGTGGGTATCCGTGGTTTCAGACCAGGCAGTGGTTCAGGACTGAATCAGCGGACCCTTACGCTTTTTGACGGACGCCCTTCGGGTTCATCAAATCTTGCTACCATGCAGGTGTATAACATTGACCATATCGAAGTCGTGAAAGGGCCGGTATCCGCATTGTACGGACCTCAGGCAATGGGTGGTGTAGTCAACATAGTCCCAAAACGCAGTATTGGAACAATCAGAAGCTCCGTAAAAGGCAGCATGAGTTCCTTTGAAACCATGGAAGCAGTAGCGCATTCCGGCGGCTCACTTTTTAAATATCTGAATTACGATCTCTCTGCCGCAGTTTTCAACAGAGGAAAAGATTACAGAATCGGATCAAATTATGCTCTCGGCGATCTTGATAAGGACCGGTATTCCGGAAATACAAAAAATCTTTACTTCAGGGATATCATTGCTAACGGGGATACAACAATTGTTGTTGATACTGTAAATGTTAAGGATATACAGGGAAAGGGAACGATTCGTCATTATACAAAATACGATAAACAGAATTTTGCACTTCGTCTTGGTACTGATCTTTTTGATGACAGAATATCTGTTGATGTCAGAGGTGAGATGTTCGGAGCAGATGGTGTTTGTCTCGTCCTAATATAGGTTTACATAGTACCCTTAAAAGAAAGGTAATGAAAACCTATGGCAGGATGTATACCAAAAGAACTCATACATTATAGTGAGTCGTTCAAATTACAGGTAGTTAAAGAGA
>JAAZBG010000102.1 GCA_012513915.1 Fibrobacter sp. | reverse complement strand
AGTCTTTTTCTGGCAAATATGAGTCATGAAATTCGTACCCCTATGAATGGTGTCATTGGAATGGTAAATCTTCTGGGGGAAACAATACTTTCACCGGAACAAAGGATTTATACAGAGGTCATCCGGACAAGTTCTGAAGCACTCTTATCTCTTATCAATGATATCCTTGACTTTTCTAAAATTGAAGCCGGCAAGCTTGAACTCCTTGATGAAACCTTTGATCTTTACTCTGTAATAGAAGATACCATCGAAGTGCTCTCTGTTCGGGCGAATGAGAAAAATCTTGAACTTGTTTGCTTTATTGATCCGCTTATCCCGTCATCGGTTAAGGGTGATGCAGGACGATTAAAGCAGATTGTTTACAATCTTGTCGGCAATGCGATTAAATTCAGTGAGCATGGTGATATCTATATTCATACAGAGATGCTTGAAAATAATGAGACCTCGATTTATATCAAAACAACTATTTCTGATAAAGGGATCGGAATTCCCCGGGAAAAAGTACCCGGACTTTTTTCTCCTTTTGTTCAGGTTGACAACACAACATCAAGAAAATACGGCGGGACCGGACTCGGCCTTGCAATATCCAGACAACTTGCAGAACTTATGAATGGCGCTATCGGTATTGAACCTGATCAATCAATTGGATCTTCATTCTGGTTTACCGTACGACTAAAAAAATCTTCAGGTGCGATTACTAAGTGGCACTCCAATATCAATAAACTGTATAACTACAACATTCTGGTATGCTCCCCGGTTCAGGCTGTAAGAACCATGATTAAAACACTTCTGCAATTCCACGGATGTACAATTTCTGAGACATCAAATTCTGAAGATACTCTGATTGTTCTTAAAAACAGCATGAGCAATTCTCTGTTTCATCTGGCAATTATCGATAAAAACTTACCGGATGGTGATGGTGAAGAATTCGGAAAAGTAATTCGAAACGATCCTCAGTTTAATTCTGTCAAATTGATTCTGTTGACAAAACTTACACAACTTAATGAAATGAATGAGCTTTCTAATAAAGGCTTTTACGGATATCTGATTAAACCGGTAAAACATCACCAGCTTTACAGCATTCTTTCGAAAATAAACTCTAAAAAAACCACTGATTTTAACAACACCCCGACACATAAAAATACTGCCAATGATATTGATGCCGTTGCTATCAATATTAAAATACTTGTCGTTGAGGATAATCCTATTAATCAATTGGTAATTATATCTATTCTTAAAAAGATGGGCTACCATGTGGATACTATACAAAACGGTATTGAATGCCTCAAAGCTACGAAAGAGACATGTTACGATCTGATCTTTATGGATTGTCAAATGCCTGAACTTGATGGATACGAAGCAACAAAAATCATTCGTAAGGAATCTCACTCAAAGACAAATTCCGATGTTGTTATAATCGCAATGACTGCAAATGCAATGCAGGGTGACCGCGATAAATGTATTGCAGCCGGAATGAATGATTATCTATCAAAACCAATCCGGACGGATGAACTTAAGAACACACTTGATTACTGGACCGGAAAGATTGTTGAGAAATTGGGGAAATAGTACTCATAGCAGTCACTTTTAAACTCGGTGAGTAACACTGCAAACCTAAACGAACACGTAACCGGATATCAATAATTTTCTGGACTTCAAAAGTTTCGTTTCGACGCGGTAGATGTCATGGTTGGGCTGCAATATGTTAAAGCTGTACAAGATTTAGAATTCTTATACGGTTTCATCCAACAGCCAATTTTACTGCATCATTCCACAAAAATCTCTTCGTATATCGCTTCCATCAAGACGTTCCGGTGTTGCTGTTAATCCAAATTAGGATTATTGGGAATATCGGAATATTTCAGTTCCAGAATTCCTTTTTTACCATTTCTGAAAGGTAGTTACTTCGCAAAGAACGGGGATTTCTGTTTAATTTTCCAGCTATAACTGATAGTGTCTGATAGTTATTTCGGCAAATATCCATTATCTGCTTTTCCATTTCCTGCTTTGGAATGCGTTTCTTTGTCCCAAAAAGGGACGAGCTGCTTACATCAAATTGACTTAAACGATACGATGACCACCGTTTTTGTTGTCTGAAACAAGGTAACCATCATCGCACAATATCTGAAGCATTTTAGATATATCTGCAGTATGAAGTTTGGTAAGTTCTTTAAGACGTGAATTATTTACCAAACCTTCTATATGCGCGCTGTTGCAAGTGCCTGAATCTGATCTGGCAACAATGACGTAACCCTGTTTCCAAATTGCTTATTTAATTGTGAAATTGTTTCATCAAAAATGAAACTGACCATAGGGAGTGTCTGGTACGATTGGAATTACCTTGTACCCGCTGCAGGGAAAAACAGACTCAGTCCTTTAGGGGCATAATTCTGGTTCTGTATTCTGAACATGCGTCAACAAGCGATGGTGGCCAATCTGGGTGCTGCGTTGTTTCTTTACAGAACGCAACAAGCTTCTCTACCGCATGTTTGCATTCGCGCTCTCTTTGAAGTTTAGAGTATTTTTCAACTTCGGTAGCACTTCCGGAATCCAAATATTTTATCCACGTTTCGATATTCATTTTTGGGACTGCAATCGCTACCGCTTCGTTGTCTTGTCTAAACGGAATCTGTTTCTCTGAGCAGGCCATTGCAAAATCGTTTTTCCGTTCTTCGATACTGTGGCTATCAGCATCGGTGATAGCTATTAACGCCGATGCTGCTCTGGCTTGCCTTTGACGGTATATTTTTAATTCTTCTGAAAATTTTTCTCTTACCCACTGTTCTCCAGATCCAGCCGCCGATGGACTTTTTTCGATTCGTAATTCCCTTGTGTTCCACCCCATACCGGTAAGAAATCGTCTAACGAAAGATTCATGTTGCGAGTCTTCACACAAAAGTACTATTCTTACACGCCGCGAGCTCATTCTGTCCACCCCCGGGCAATCTGTTGGGAGAGCTTTAAGCCTGCGTCGATTTTTTGAGGTACAGGTTTTATGCGTATTGAACCAAGCGGGTCACGTTCAATCCATTTACCTGATTCCGGACCAAAATAATCGATCAGTTCCGGATGATGGCTGATCAGTACTGCTTGTGGGAAATCTTCTCCGCAAGCATCATTAAGAGCCAGAAGCCAGGGCTGAATTTCCGGTAAAGATACATAATTTTCCGGTTCGTCGAGAAATAGTGTGTGCCCAAGATCCTGCAAACCTAACAGAAGCGAATAAAGGGCAATCATCGCTCGTTGTCCATCGGAAATCTGTTCAAAGTCGAAGTATGTTGGTTCTGCTTTTTTATTACCATTAACAAATCCAACTTTGAGAATTTTTTGTTTCCCTGCTGTTTCGAGCTTAAATGCATGAAACCCTGGAATGATCTCTCTCAATTGCTCTGTCAAATTGAATACTTTATCCTGATACTCCTGTGATATGTACCTGTACCATGATGCGAAATTAGTTCCGTTACGGTTGAGCCAGGCAGACTCATTTTCCGCCACAGACGTCATTGCTTTTGGTTCCAGACTGATTATAAATAACAAGTCGATCCATTTCTTGAACCACGTCAATTTCTTAGTATCCGGGCGAGATGCAATTGTAGCCAAAGGTGATAAAGTCCAATCAAATGAATATTCAGGACCAGGCTTATGATTGTCGTGGTATAGTCTTGCAACACCGGTTATAAATTCAAATAATGGGTTACTATCGAAATAAAGCGATTCCGTTTCTATCTGCTGTTTTCCCAGATTTTTGTTATGCGATACGACTAATTTGTAATTATAACAACCCCCATTACCTTCCACATCAAGTTCAATAGTTTGTTCGTTGCTATTTAACCAAACGGTAAGGTCATCTTCCTGAAATACATCGCCAACTCTTGCATTGTTGATCAGAAGATGCCGGACTTTGAACAGCAATTCAAAAACTGTTGATTTACCTCCACCATTTGGTCCCAGCAACAATGTAAGTTTGTTAAAGGTGATTTCGGAATTAACCATACAACGGAAATTATTTGCATAAAGTCTTTTGAGCATTATGCATCTCCTTTTATCTTGATTTCATTAAGATTTCCGTAATTCATTTAATCATCCTCTGAAATGGTTATTAGTATAATCTGCAGAACCCTTGCTCATGAGCGTTAATCATCTATTACAATACCACCTGTAACCCGCATCTGCGAATTTAAATTATTGTTACTAATATAATATATTCCTTAATAACACCTTGTCTGCCCTTTTAAACTATAGAGACGGTTACTTAAATCAACTTTTTTACCACAGCTTTTTCTCCCGCCTTCTTTTTTACAGCTTTCTTCAACGTCTTCTTTGCTGCCTTCTTCGCTGCCTTCTTCGCTGCCTTCTTCGCTGCCTTCTTCGCTGCTTTTTTTATTGCTTTTTTTATTGCTTTCTTAACGGTTTTCTTTGTTTTAACCGGCTTCGCCTCGATACCCTTCATAGTGATTGTATCACTATCCTGGATATATTCCGGTGTCACCGTAGTAGTGCTGCCTTCTTCCCCCAGATCAATACCAAACAGTTCAGATAAATCATCACTCTCATTTGCAAGTACCCGCTCACTTTTTTTGCTCGAACGGCTTAAAATCGAATCCTTTTCCTTGTCAACAAGTACATTGACAAAATCACCAACATCAATACCGCGCAACAGAAAGAACAGTTCCGGTTTTTGATCAAGCCTGACCGATACTCCATACATTGCCGATGCCACATGCTTACACATTTTTGCAACATCCGGACAATCGCATTGGAAATGTATCTCTTTTGGTGATGGAAATAATCCGGTGTTTTTTGTAAAGAATGCATCTTTCAGTTCAGATGGGAATTCGCCGTTAAGCAGTGCTTTCATGGAATCCAGTGCATTTTTACTCATTTCCAACAGATTCACATAGTCAGTTTTTTTTAACATATCAATCTTTATGGTAATCTGATAGGGCCGTGGACTACTACCCATAACAAGTGCACTGATCTCCCCGGCCTTTATTTTCAGGTCGATTACCGCTCCTGATCGGACATAACTTCTTCCCCTGTCAAGTCGATACGCATAATCCGAATAGCGCTCCATATTGCTGTTCCATGTCTTCCCCCACCAGGATTTTGCAATCACGCGGCCGCTTACTTCAATTGACTCAAGTGCAACACCCCTCTTTTTTGATAACTTCTCCCGTGCTTTTTCAGCTCTTTTAATTTTTTCCGCTTTTGACACATATTCCGGATAATCGTTGTATCTGCTATACCTCATCGTTGACTGCCTTATTGTTAATGGTATCTCTTTTTGTCAGCTTTGATTCACGATCCTATATCAAGGTTCAACCTGAACATTTCCGTGATTTTTTTATTATCAAATTCAGTAATCCAGTTTTCGGTACCTGATGTCAGAATTTCATCGGCTATTGCCTTTTTGTCATCAATCATCAGGTCAATTCTCTCCTCGATAGTTCCTTTGCAAATAAATTTATGAACAACAACATTCTTTTTTTGCCCGATTCTGTATGCGCGATCAGTTGCCTGATTTTCAACAGCAGGATTCCACCACCGGTCAAAATGAATCACATGGTTCGCAGCAGTAAGATTAAGTCCCGTTCCACCTGCTTTTAATGATAGTATGAAAAATGGTGTGTATACCGATTCATCCTGAAATAACTCTACCGCTTTTTTCCTCTGATTCAATGTTGATGAACCACTTAAGGTAACTCCTTTAGCCTTGAAAATCTCACCCAAATAACATTCAAGTGGCGCTATGATTTCTTTAAACTGTGTAAAAATCAGTACTTTCTCACGTTTATCACTAATAACATCACATAATTCTGCAATACGCAGGAATTTCCCGCTGTGTGATGCATCAAAAGGACCACTACCCGTGAAATGATCGGGGTGATTGCAAAGCTGTTTGCATTTAACCAGATAATTAAATATTATTCCCCGACGTGACAGGAAGTCTGTTTTTTCAAGCTCATCCTCCATTGCATCGACTAATTTACGGTAGAGTTTGATCTGAATAGCCGATAATTCACAGTATGATTTCATTTCGACCTTATCGGGAAGATCACTGATTATAGACTTATCTGCTTTACTTCGCCGGAGTATATATGGTTTAACAGCCATTTTTAATTTTGTAAACAATGCAGGTTCGGTTGCAATGCGAGTCATATATTTTTTGAATTCTTTAAATGTACCCAAAAGACCTGGATTGACAAAATCAAATATCGACCAGAGATCACTCAATCTGTTTTCTACCGGCGTTCCGGTTATGACAAGCCTGTATTGTGATTTTAATTTTTTGACTGCAACAGTTTGTTTTGAACCCGGATTTTTAATCGCCTGCGCTTCATCACAAATAATATAGAACCACTCCTGTTTATCGAAACTGTCAATTCTCTGAATCATGCCGTAGGTTGTAATTGCAATATCATACCTGGAAACATTCGTCAACAATGTACTTTTATCAAAGTGTTCATTCCCCTGAGGATGAAGAACTTTTACTTTAAGATCCGGTGTAAATTTTGCTATTTCCGATTGCCAGTTACTAACAAGCGATGATGGCACAATGATCAGGCTGCATCGGTTTTCTGCTTTTTTTAATTGCAGCAATGCAAGTACCTGAATGGTTTTTCCAAGTCCCATGTCATCAGCAAGACAAATACCGAGTCCGAGTTCATGAAGAAAACAGAGCCAGTTTAAACCGTGCTGCTGATATGTTCGCAATGTTGCCGTTAGTGATGTTGACGCTTTTGTCTCATGCAATAACGCCGGATTTGTTAATTTTTGCATCAGCTGGTGCATCCATTCACCATACGAAATTTCAACCATACCGGGAATAGCACTGTTACTGCTTACTCCTGCAAGAATCTTCATAGCCCCGGCGAATGACACGTTGTGCTTTTCCGCAATCAATTTTGCTTTCTCAAACAGATCTATACTGTTCTGTAATGATTGTATATCAACCGGAATCCATTTTCCCTTGATAAATGCAAGTCCCTGTGCATGGTCAATTATTTTTCTGGCTTCGTCAACAGATAGTGTTTCATTGTCAATAGTGAGATAGGAATCAAATGTTAATAATGCATTCAGATCAAGTCGTGATGGTCCTGTATTTCCAATAGATAAGGATACTTTTGATTTCTTTACACCTTTCCACCAGCGCGGAATGCGGCACAAAATACCTGCACGCTCAATTTCAGGAACACTTTTTAAAAAATCAAACGCTTCTGATGGTGTTAAGCTGACGGGATTAAATAATTCACCTGAATCATAGAGTGAACGTATTAAACTGTTATTTTTTGCAATCTTTTTTACCGTTGACAACAACTCAAGCAATTTGCTTTTATTATTCGAAAATTCCTGTACTGCTGCCTTTAAGGGAAAGTGACGAACCAGTCCATTATTACCTGTCAAAGCAGTATATGTTGCTAAAAACGCAAACGGTCGTACTTCATTTTTACGATTTTCAACAAGATGAAAATGTATTCTGTCGGTGGGTTGTTCTGTAAATGAACAATTGTTAAAAAATGAGTCAATTGATCCCTTAAATGACACTATCAGATTTTTATACGTACTAGTAAGTTGATCCCAGACATGCCGAAAGTAATCATAGGTTACGAATTCACCACCAATCATCGGAGGTACAATTTCCGCAAAATAGTCCTGATCTTCTGATTCAATGTCAATATTGAACAATTCCCTTTTTGTCTCTGCCTCAGGATTATTTCTTATTAAACGTATCCAGGTTGATGAAAATGTATGCCAGAAACGCAATGATGGTGACAGATGTTCATCCTGATTGTAAAGACCCAATGAAATTAGCCACTTTAACGGTATTTCTTTGGTCTGGTTTTTATATACTTTGTAAAGATAGTGCTCAAATTGCGTTTTCTTATCAGACGAAACATCACTGCAATCCTCCCATTCCAGAGAAAGAAACCCATCAAATAAAATAACGGTTATGAGCTGTTCTGACATTATTTAGTCCTTACACCTTTTCCAAAGCTTATAAGATAGCTATTCGTGATTGTTACCTGATATGTACGGTCATGCAATCAGAATACATTATTTTCATGCAGCAACACAGATCTATTCAAAGGGTTTTGTCATTAATCCGTTTCAACCATTCGCTCAAATGCAGCTTCATCAATCACCGCTACCCCCAAAGCTTGCGCCTTGTCAAGTTTTGATCCGGCATCATCGCCAGCCAGAACAAAATTTGTTTTCTTACTCACACTTCCACTTACTTTACCGCCATGTGATTCAATAATTTTTGCGGCTTCATCGCGGGTGTATTTGGAAAGGGTACCGGTAAGCACAAATGTTTTACCACTCCATTTCCCCCCCGATGCCTTCTCCATTCCCTTTGTGTTAACACCACAGTTTTGCAGATTGGTAATTAATAATCGGTTCTCATCCCTGCTGAAAAACAGTTTTAAACTTTGTGCGGTTGCTTCTCCTATTGTCTCTATCTTAATGAGATCATCTTCAGTCTTTGTGTAAAAATCAGTAATGTCCTCAACCGACTGCGCCAGCACCTTTGCCGACTGCGCACCGATCATTCGTATACCAAGACCATGAATAAGCTTGTCAAGCGTATTCGATTTCGATTTTTCAATTGCATCAATAATATTCTGTGCTGATTTGTCACCCATCCGCTCAAGACCGGCAAGCTGCTCTTTGCGTAACTTGTAAATATCATCAGCACCTTTTACAATTCCGTTATCAATAAGCTGTGATACAATTGCAGGACCAAGTCCCTGAATATCCATGGCAGTGCGACCGACAAAATGCTCTATTGACGCCTGCAACTGAGCCGTACATGATGAATTCATGCAGCGTAGTGCCACTTCCCCTTCAATATTTACGAGCTGCGAACCACATGATGGACATTGTGTCGGGAGGATGTATTCAACGGTATCAGCGGACCTTTTGTCTATGATAACCCGTACCACTTTGGGTATTATCTCTCCACCCTTCTCTATTTCAACATAATCACCCTCGCGTATTCCAAGCCGTGCTATTTCATCAAAATTATGCAGTGTTGCATTCTTTATCGTCGTACCCGCCAGAAACACCGGAGCCAGACGGGCAACCGGAGTAACCACACCGGTACGTCCTACAAAACAATCGATTTTCTCAAGCTGTGTGATCGCCTGCTCCGGCTGATACTTATAAGCAATTACCCACCGGGGTGATTTTGATGTCGTGCCAAGCATTTCCTGATGTGTAAAGCTATTAACCTTGATCACGACACCATCAACAGGAAACGGTAATGTATGACGCTTTGTTTCCCATTCTTTACAGAATTCTATAATCGCATCCGCAGATGAAAGTATATCAGAATGTATTACCGCCGGAAAACCCCAGGCACTAATCTGGTTAAGATTTTCATACAGCGATTTGTTATGTTCATCCGATAAAAGAAAAAATGATGCAAAACTCAAATTACGCTTTGCTACCTCTGATGGGTTCTGTAGTTTCAAAGTACCGGATGTTGTATTACGCGGATTCTGCATTGGTTTCTGACCACTCTCGACAATCGCTTCATTAAGTTTACTGAATGCATCAAAGGTCATGTATGCTTCACCGCGGATTTCAACGGTTTCTTTCGTGTCAATTACAAGGGGAATCCCCCGGATTGTTTTTACATTCGCAGTGACATCATCACCGACCGTACCATTACCACGGGTTGCTGCACGCACAAATTTTCCATTTTCGTAAAGAAGCGACATCGCGATACCATCAACCTTTAATTCTCCAATAAACGTGAGTTTTTCTTTGTCAATACTCTTCTCAAGACGCTCAACCCACTCCCGTACTTCTTCTTCAGAATATGTATTGTCAATACTCATCATGGGAACCCGGTGTGTTACTTTGGCAAACTCCTTTGTCAGATCATTACCAACACGTTGTGTTGGAGAGTCTGGTGTTATAAGATCAGGATGCTCCTGTTCCAATCTGACAAGTTCTGCATACAACATGTCATAGTCTTTATCAGAGACAAGCGATTCACCACGTCCGTAATACGCCTGATCATACGTCCGGATTTTATTCCGGATTTCTTCGATTTTTATTTGAATAGTATTTTCTGTCAAAATTTATTCCTGTACGTTTAAAATTACAATTATAGTACTTTCCAGTATCCCGTTTTATCTGAACCAACCCGGATGATTACTTTTTCCTTCTTTAGTATTTGTAAATCCCGCTTAATTGTTCGCTCAGTCACCTTAAATTTCACCGAAAGTTCTGAGGCAGAAACATTTGGATTTTCCTTTATTTCCTCAACAATTTTTTTACTTCTGTTATTTACAGGATTTACAGTGACATTTTCAGGATTTACAGTGACATTTTCAGGATTTACAGTGACATTTTCATTCACATCAGTTGTAGTTTTCTGAATATTATAACTGAGCTCTGCTATATAACCATTTGCTATTTCATTATATGAAAATCGCATTGATGGATAGTTCTCAATCTCTTTTCTGATTCTTATATAGCCACTTCCATACTTTTCAATATCATTTGTCAAATACAGTGCTTCAGCAAGAAGCTTATTTCTTGTACTTGCCCTATATGAATCTGTTTTAAGATCCTCAACAGTCAAATCTCCATATAATCCGCTTGGATTAAAAAAGCTTATTGATTGATTAAAAATCTCATTTTCACCATCATCAATAATTCTCTTGAGATCAAGCAATTTCACTGTATACCCCTCATCGCAAGTGCCGCAGCGCCGAGTACTCCGGCGTCTTCACCAAGCTCCGCGGCTCTGATATCAAACCGTTCATAAATCGATCTCCAGCAGTAACGGGAGACATACCTTTTTACAGTATCAATAATGATATCCCCGGACATCATTACACCACCACCGAGTACAAATCTATCCGGTGCAATAATATTTGCAACAATGCCGATCCCCCGGGCAAGCTTCTCACAAATTATCTCATTAACATTACACGCAACCGGATCGCCATCTGCAACATATTCATATACAAGCTTTGCTGTCACACTGTCAGGAGAATCTATCACCCTTTTTGCAAATGCAGTCGAATGATAGTTTTTTTCTTTTTCACATTCAGCTTTTGCAATTGCAACTATTGATGGTGCTGCAGCATATTGTTCAAGACATCCCCGCTGACCGCAATTACACTCTCTTCCATTCGTGTCAACCGAAATATGACCTATCTCACCAGCCATTCCATGCGTACCGCCATGTATCTGTCCGTTTATAATAAGTCCCCCGCCTACACCGGTCCCAAGCGCAATACATACACAATTATTTGCACCCCTTGCGGCACCATAACAATATTCAGCAAGCGCCATAACCGTTACATCATTTGATGCCGTAACAGGGATACCGAATTTTTGATGAAGCGGCGTATAAATTTGTATACCCTCCCAACCCGGCAAATTTCCTGCACCGCCAAGCACTGTTCCATCCATATCGATAAATCCGGGTGATCCAATCCCTATTCCACTAATCTTTATTGACGAATCCACCCTTTGCATCAGATGTTCAATCACCCTGATAATATTATCCAATATTCTAATGCCGCCGTACGTAGCCTCGGTTGGAATCCGAACAATTTCAGAACGATATCCATTATCAGCAGAAATAATGCCTTTTATTGAAGTACCGCCAATATCTATTCCTATTGAATACATTATCTTACCAAAGTTACAGTTATGTTTTCAGAAATACAGT
>JAAZBG010000101.1 GCA_012513915.1 Fibrobacter sp. | reverse complement strand
CAGCTTTATCAATACCGCGTTTAATTGACATCGGGTTTGCACCTGATGTAACGTTTTTCATACCGAGACGTGCAATAACCTGAGCGAGAACGGTTGCTGTTGTTGTACCATCACCGGCAACATCAGAGGTCTTTGAGGCAACCTGCTTAACCATCTGTGCACCCATATTCTCAAACTTGTCTTCAAGTTCAATCTCTTTTGCAACAGTAACACCGTCTTTTGTAACAGTTGGTGAGCCATAGCTTTTCTCAATAACAACGTTGCGTCCTCTTGGACCAAGGGTTGCTTTAACAGCGTTTGCCAATGTATCAACGCCACAGAGAAGTTTATCACGGGCAGCAGTATCGAAAGCTATCATTTTTGCTGACATAAGTATATTTTCCTTTCGTTAATTTACTAAAACAGGCTAAGGATAAGGATAAGGTTAAGGTTAAGGTTAAGGTTAAGATTGAGACAATGGATGAAAAAGTCATTTATTACGTCTTCCTCAACCTTAATCTCAATCTTAATCTATTATTAGAACTTCGCGAGAACATCGCTTTCACGCATAATAAGATAATCGGTACCATCGATCTTTACTTCTGTACCACTGTATTTTCCGTAAAGAATCTGATCACCTTTTGCAAGTGATGGTTCAATTTTTGTGCCTTTGTCAGTTACTTTTCCAGGACCGACTGCGATAACTTCACCCTTTTGTGGTTTCTCTTTTGCAGCATCCGGGATAATAATTCCACCAGCAGTTTTCTGTTCTGCTTCAAGTGGTTTTACGATAATACGATCTTCTAATGGTTTAACGTTCATGTAAAAACCTCCATATAATTAGTTTATGAATTAGCCATCCGGCATTTTTTCAAAGAAACTCCGCCCGGATCACTCCGGACGGATTGTATAATATATATGTAAAAACAGTAACGGTTTAGATAACCGCCTCTGTGGAATTCTGCGGGGATCAAACCTTGGCAGAAATCGCAATTTTAAGTACACCATATGATGAAGCAACTACCGTACCAACTCCAGTACCAAACATAAAATGCCTTTTTTAAACGTTTTTGAGAGATTTTGAATATTTAGTCAGTTTCAGGTGTTCTATTTTAAAATACCGGTTGATTCTGTGTGTTTTACAATGAAACTGCGGGACTGGCATTATTGAAGTTTTACCATCCTGGAATCGGCAGAAATGCAAAATATGCACTTATTAAAGACAAATACTTATCAGTAGCTTTTTGGTAATTGAAATTCAGCTATTTTCTGCGCAATAACGTCTCCATCAAGAAAACTCATGATATGTGATCCGTTGGGAATTAGTACGAGCTTGGCATGAGGAATACAAGTCGTGATTGAGGAGGTGTCTTTTAAGGGAAAAAGCTCATCACGTGTTCCCAATAGTGCCAGCACAGGAGAGGTAATGCGTCGGGCATCGTTCGAGGCATCGTAACCTGCGAGTGAAACCATAACCTCCCGGTAGAAATCAGGATGTTTTATGTGAAAAAGCGGCAACATTATTTTCTGTGTATGATCGGGAAAATTCTTAATAAATCGATTAGTAAGTTTCTCTATCAGCCAGTAGACCTGGTAGTCCTTCAAATTTTCAAGCAATCGGGCAGTTGACAGGCTTCTTTGCTGCTGCTCTGGGGTAGTTCCAACAACTCCGCTCGATATCAGTATTATTTTGTCAACTTCTGTTTGAGTTGTATGTGCCGCCCAGTGGATCGCAGCAATTCCCCCGAATGAAACACCCGCAACCGATACACCCGTTATTTTTTCGCGGGCAAGAAAGTCATTGATGAGCAATGAAAAGTCGTCAAGTTTTCCGGTGTAATAAGGTGATCTGTCGGGAAAATCGTACGCGATAAGCCGGTATTGTGATGCAAGTGAACTAAGATTCACGAAATTCCTTCCGTCAAGATTTAACCCATGTATAAATAAAAATACTGGCGCATCTGGACGCGGACCGGGAAAGTTATAGTAACGGTGAACACTACCGGGCAAGGATGCATCAATCGTACGATACTCCCAGCCTTTAAGATCGAAACCGTCATTCTTATGCTCCACAGGAACAATCGAATCTATCGCCCTGGTGTATCTGTCCTGAGGAACAAACGCTATACCAATTTTTAGGAAGAAGAACGTCAATTGAAGAAGAAAT
>JAAZBG010000100.1 GCA_012513915.1 Fibrobacter sp. | reverse complement strand
TTCTTAAAGGTTCGTTGAAAAATAATCCACTCACTAATTTTATTTTGTCAAAAATAGATAAGAATCGAAAGGAAGGATTGCAAATGGCAGCTTAAAGATCTATTTTAAACTCGGTACTCTTGAGTTAATAATTAAACAATTTTTTTTCGCAACGAGGTGCAATAATGAAAATATCAATAGTTGGATTGTTTAGTGCTATTATTTTATCAAATCTTTACGCTTCGTCGCTGGTTATCACATCGGACGTTACGGTTAATACCACGTGGGATGCAGATTCGATTATTATTGATAAGGAATTTTTTGAGGTTAAGGAAAATGCAAGACTCACCATTGCTTCTGGTGTGAATATTGTTTTCAAAAAGGACATATCTTTAATTACAGTTTACGGTACCATTTCCGCAATAGGTAAGGAATCGGATTCTATACATATAACTCGCATGAATCCTCAAAAAACATGGCAAGGTATTCGTTTGGTATCAAGGGATAATGCAATAAAGGATCTTGATTCATCATATATTGAGTACTGCGATTTACGAAACGCCATGTCTTCTGGTTCAGACAAGTCATATGAACAAGAAGGAGGAGTACTTCATTGTGGAAAAGGCAATTTTGTAGCATTGAAGCATTGTAATATTTCAAAAGTTATGGGAGAATTCGGGGGTGCGATATATGTAGATTCAAGTGCAAGTATTCAGATTGAAAATTGTACTTTTAGCAGTAATAAAGCAACTTTTTATGGTGGCGGAGCGATCACGACAAGTCCACAGGGTGCATCATTGCTTTCAATTGCTAATTGCAGGTTTCAGTATAACTATGCCCGGACCGGTGGTGCTATAAGAATCGGTAAGGGATCCAAAGCTGAAATCAATAATTGTATTTTTTATAATGATACAACACATTCAATCAATCCGGTTTTAAATGATCTCAAAGGAGGCGCACTTGCTATTTTCGGCCCTGCCGATGTCACACTGCGCAACTGTTTAATTTATCATTGCCGTTCGTATGGTAAAGGGGGCGGGATTTACAGCTCTGATGCTTCCATTAAACTGATCAACTGTACCATCGCCAGAAATGCATCTGTATATGGCGGAGGGATCTATTTTGCACGAGATTCGCTGGCGTCATCGCCACTGTTAATAAATACTATTGAGGGGGGTAATGGCAGAATACCCGGAGTAAAACTTCCGCGCGACAGTGCCGGGTGGGGTATGTTTCTGGATAGTTCTGTGACGCCGATCTTTCAATACTGCCACTTGTCTGATACTGTTTATGATTATACGATCAAACCGTATCAGGGGGAATTCATTCACTCACGCTATTACGAAACCGACTTTATGTTTCGTGCATTGGCTTCGAAATATCCACCTACTGCGGTCGAAGCGTATCAGTTGTCAAGTAATTTTGCTGGTAATGATCTCGGAATTGACGGCGGAACTCCCGATACAACAGGGCTCGGTCTTCCGGAATTCGATGTCCTTGGTCAAAAGCGAATTAATGGTTCTGCTATCGATATTGGAGCGATTGAGTATAACGATTCATTACTCAAGGTAGAAACCATCTTTCGAAAACTACGACCGCAACATTTTAACGTACAGTGTCTTAATGGGACTGTTTATTCGATCGACGGACGACTCATTGGACAATTTACCGGCGATTTTGTATTACCAGCATTCCGATCGAGTACCGGGATCAAAATTTCTCGAGGATTGTATATCGTTCGAAAGAATCTGACGGGTGGTGAATTACGGATCGAGCGGGTTCTCGTCAGATAAACATCTTGGTTATATAGGTACCTGGGTTTTTAAGACCAGTTTTAAAAAATTACTTCAATCACCTCTGAGTGCTTTATGTCTTATGCGGCGGATTGTGGCCTGTATTAAGACTGTTTTTATACTGCCATTCTCAGCAAATGGCGCCTGTTTCCTCAAAAATTCAGCAAAATCATTGTAGCGGGTCAATACAAGCACTATTTTATGCACATCAGAAAAAAAATCAAAATACCTCAGCAATTTCTCAGGAATTTTACTTTGGTTTACACTATTCGTTACTTATAATCCTAAATGGCGCAGTTGGCGTGAATGCAGAACCGTAAGATATTGAGATGATAAGCTTTGAAAACCTCGCAGGCTTTATCGAAGGGTGATAAGGTCAAGAGGTTTGAAACGCTTAGCGCTCAATAG
>JAAZBG010000099.1 GCA_012513915.1 Fibrobacter sp. | reverse complement strand
AGTATCAGTTACATCTTCAGATGATAAGTCAATAAAACTCACCCTTAAAGATAACCTTGATGATGAAATTTACAACTATCCACTGTCGCTTCGCACTGAAATGCCAGCCGGCTGGACAAAACCGACGGTAACTCAAAATGGTAAAGCAGTGAAAGACACTGTTGTAACTGTCAACTCAAAATCATACATTATGTTCCAGGCTGTTCCTGACGCAGGTGAAATTGTACTCAGTGATAATGCAACATCAATCAAAGAACAGAGTAAAATTTTTAAAGCAGGGAAAATGGTATTGATTGATAATAATATACTTTCAGTCAATTCACATCAATTCTCTGGTTCCAATATCGATGTATCGCTTTTGGGTCTCAATGGCAAAGTAATCGCGAAATATACACTCAGCAATAGCGAATCAAGTGTTGCTTTACCATCAAAGAAACTCGGAAACGAAACCTACTTTGTAAAGGTTTCTGATGGTAGAAAAACATATACTGAAAAAGTAACTCCACAGTTGTAAACAGATACTGTTGTTAAGTTTTCAGGCTGATAGTAAAAAAAGGTATCCTTTAGGGGGTGCCTTTTTTTATTCATTCAGGGCATCTTTTAGATTTGAAGTTGGGTAATTGAACACGACTTCAGATAAGTTTATTGGCGATTACTATTGATTCAAAGATTTTATTGAAAATAATTGCACCAGAAAAAAGCAAACACTATATTATGCAGAACAGTAAAACAAATTGGATTTACTAGTAGCTTCTGCACCAATGAAATGTTTTAAAAATCAAAAATGTGTATGAGAGATTTTTTAAGATCAATAAAGATATATTTATCCGTTTTTTAAAATTACTATTTAACCTTCCGCGGAGGTACACCAGTATGTGGGTTCGCTTATTATCAATTTTCACACTGTTAATGGGTTTAATGCTCTTTGTTTGCAAGGTTCCAACACCTCCTCCAGGACCGGAAAATTCTTTTATCGCACTTGAATTTAAGAGCGCCAGCGGGAAGATTACTAAGGATACATTGACTGATACCGTTGGAATGCAGGTTAAAATCTGTATGATACATAATCTCACCCAATACATCGACAATTCCACGCTAAGAATTACAAAAGGAACCGATTTTAATGAAATGTATTCAATCAAATCATTCACAAAACAGGTTGATACGATCTATTATCCAATTATGTTTTCTGTTCCTGGAATATACGCTGTAAGTTTGACTGGTTACATTGAAGGAAAACCGTCAATATTAAACGGGACAATTACAATTTTAGATCGCGAGCAGACATCCCAAAATCATAAACCGGTTATAACTCTGTTAAAAGAGACCATAATTGGTGTTGGTCAGGAATTGGTGCTTCCCGTTACTGCAACAGATCCTGATGCAAATCAAAATGTTACACTAAACGTTGTACAAAAGCCTGAAAGCGCAACATTTAATGCCAATCAGTTCAAATGGACTCCCGTGATGGCTGATACAGGTTCTGTTACTATCATTTTCAAAGCAACGGATAATGGTTCACCATCATTATCCACAGCAGATTCCTGCGTAATCGTTGTAAATGCAACATCTGTCAATCGTGCACCAAAGTGGCGCATTGACACGCTTCAGCGTTCCGCACAACCGGAATCGCTTTTTTCATTGGATGTGAGCGATTATTGCAGCGATCCTGATAATGATACTATGACATTTTCGCTCCTGCCGCAGGCACCCGCCAAAGATTCAATTATCAACAAACTATACCAATTGACACCAGATATATCCGATACAGGGGTACATTTAATACCTGTTATCGCAACTGATCCATCAGGGTTGAGTGATACGTTGACACTCGAATTGACAATATCAAAAGTAATAATCAGTAAACCTGATCTCGTGCCGCCGGTTATTGTTTTAAGATCACCTTTAAAAGATACCACTATAACTGCCGATTCCTGTGAAGTAACGGTGACCTGTGTTGATGACAGCGGCTGCTCAGTAAAGGGATACCGCGATGGGGTTGCGTTTGATATGAAAAAGTCATCATCAGGTGCAAATCTCTGGACGGGAATGGCGAAGGGAATTACTGCAGGAAGTTATTCAACGATTAAAATTGTTGCAGAGGATTTATCAGCTGCAAAGAATCGTGATTCTGTATCAGTAAAGATTAAATATGATAATGATAACACTGGTCCGGTTATTACCAGATTGTCGCCAATGGATTCTGTCGTAACTACCAATGAGTCAAGTTTTCTGATAACTGTGAAGTGTATTGATCCAAGCGGGATCGCTGCTGTAAAAGCCGTGATGGGTAGTAAGACCTTTACAGGTTCGAGGGGTTCTGATAATTCCTGGGCTGTAGCAATTACTGAACTCGCTTATGCTGCAAATACTGTTGCTCTAACAGCGACCGACAGTTCTTATCAGAAAAATAGTACTACTATCTCTTTTAAAATAAGTCGTGATTCAACAATACTCGATGCAGAACCACCAACGATTTTAAAGATTGAAGGGCCTGAAAGTGGTTCAAGAGTGAAGGATGCAAAAGGAAATTTATCCTTTACAATCAAAGATTATTCCGGTGTGGATTCAGTATGGTGGACTCTAAATGATGAATTTGTTGCTACTGTTCCATCTTCTGGTGAAGATAAATATACGATTTCATATACATTATCTGATTACGGAAAGCATAACATCAAAGTGTTTGCGAAAGATAAGTCTGTTGCCGGAAATAAACAACCACAGACAGTTACACTCAATTACAACACTGAACCATCATCAATTACGTTGACCGCCCCTTTAAATGGTGCTACTGATGTTTCCACTTCACCAACATTCAAATGGAGTGGTGGCGATGACACCGATGGAGAAGCTGTCACATTTACGGTTAATTATGGGCTTTCACAATCAAGCCTAAGTAGCACGGCAATAGTCACTGGAAAAACAGCGACAATTAAAAGCCCTCTTGTATATGCAAAAACTTACTACTGGCAGGTTACAGCAACCAGCTCGTCTTCAACATATCCTGACAGGATACAGTCTGAAGTTAATTCATTTACGACAAACGGTAGTTTACCGGTTATATCGAGTCAACCAAAGTCTCAAACAGTAAATGAGGATCAGAGTGTAAGTTTCAGTGTAAGTGCTACTGGATTTGGGGACATTTCGTATCAATGGCAGGAAAACGGAACTGATATCAGTGGACAGACTGCTGCCACTTTTACAATTTCGACGGCAACGACTGATAAGAGCGGAAAAAAGTATACATGTGTTGTTAAAAATGAAGTTGGAGAAGTAATCAGTGATGCTGCAATTCTTACGGTAAACGAGTTGGATAAGTATAAGATTACCTACAACGATAATTATGCAACAGCTCATAATGCACCGGTTGAAGAGACCTACAAAAAAGGGGAGAAAGCCACAATAAAAGCCCCCCCGTCCACAATGACAAGAACCGGCTGCAACCCCTGTACAGAGTGGTGCTTAAACTGGAACTGTGGTACTACCTATAAAGGGGGGGAATCAGTGACTATGAGTAGTGACATAATACTTTCAGCTCACTGGCAAGTAGCTGTAGTTTTTGTCAATGGTACTTCACAATCTACAATCAACACAGATGTTGGAACCGCTCTTGGCAATAGTTTTCCTGCTAATCCACCAGATGGGACAACACAACGATTTGATGGATGGTACAACGGTACAACGAAAATTACCAATGCTACAAAGTTCGAATCTGGTATGACGGTGACTGCCAAATGGATTCAGCGCTTCAAGGTCACCTATGATTTGGATGGCGGAGACGGTACATCTGTACCAGGACCGACATATTATGATGGCAATTCGACCGTAACTGTAATCAGCAGCACTGGTATTACTAAAGATGGATTCACTTTTAATGGTTGGAAAAACAGCTCGGGAAGCGCAGTATCTGGTTCTTTTACAATAACTTCGGATGTTACACTGATTGCACAATGGCAAGAGAATACTCCTCCTCAATGTGAAATTATGCCCTCAACAGGTACAGTATATGTACCTGCGTGTTATGACGAGCCAATGACTGTCCAACTTTCGTGTTCTAATGCTAATGCCAGATTTACATATGAGTGGTGGTATGATATGATGGGAAATGTTGCTGCAGTGGTAAACGGAGTAGAAGGTTGGTCTGGACAAGGTACAAATAAGTGCATACCGGCACATTGGCCTGGAATGGCGGTATGGTGTATTGTTAAGGACCAATACGGACGGACTTTTGAAAGTGGAAAGTGGACTGTTAATCCATGTGAAGGGCAAAATCCATAAGCATTTAATTAGATGAAAATGTTTTAGTTTATAGTATCAATGATTTAAAAATCATTGATACTTATCAAATTGAGAGGTGTGATTTTTTTTGAGTTGACTGTAGATATATTGTTGTTCGAATAAATTTCACGCACTTTTCCTTCAATAATCCGAAAAGTGTGTGAACCGTAGCCTCTCTTACCGGATTGTCCGTGCACACCTGAAGCCTAAAAAGAAATAGAAATAATCCGGTGCATCAAAACTTCTATTGGAACTTCTCAAATAGGTAACATTATTTCCCCAATTGCCACCACGGCATACGTGGAATTCACCGTTTTCCTCTGATGGCTGCTCCGGGCCGGATGGATCTGCAGCCAGATCAGCGGTATAGTTGGTTATCCAGTCATGACACCACTCTGAAATATTTCCTGCCATATCGTATAGCCCATACGCATTAGGCTCTTTGGTTGCAACCTGATGTATTCCAAATGATGGTGATCCAAGTCCATGGGTAAATGAATTTGCGTACCATACTGCATACGAACCAATCTCGCTTGCGGGTACCTCTGATGCATAATCTTCAAGATTCTTACCCCAGTAATAATCGGTAACCGTTCCGCCTCTGCAAGCGTATTCCCACTGTGCTTCAGTAGGCAGATGGTAGCCATTTTTTGTAAGGTCGGATTTTACATCAGTCAATTCACTTTTAGATCCCGGTGTACCAATAATTTTGGAATATGTGTATACCGTATCGAAACCATCACGTTTACTTCTTGCATTACAGAACAGAACAGCATCCTCCCATGATACCGCATAGGCTGGATAGTCATTTCCAAAACCATGAGTACTGCTCCAGCCATTACTATATTTCGGGTATTGCTTCATGAGCTCTTCGAACTCACCCTGAGATACTTCTGTGGTGTCAATCCAGAAATCGTGTGTGAAGGTTACTGTATGAACAGGTTGTTCGGTTTCAGATGTCGGCAGACCGTCAATACGTCCCCAGATAGTATCATTTGGCTGCCCCATTTCGAAGTCAAATTCTTTCGCAAGTATTTTCACCATGCTGCCCTCAAATGTCAATTCATCCCTGTTTTCAGGAATCCATGGTTTTGAATTTGTCATTTCGATGCCGATATCATCTGATGGTGTATATGATACAGCGGTATACTGCGTTCTGAACCCTTGTTTGTAAACAATCAGGGTGTCATCAATCTCATATGACGATGCAGTATAGAGTGATGGAGTGTTGCGGAATACACGGGATGTACCTGTTATTGAAACAGACTTATTATGTATTACAAGCGGATAGGTAATCTGTGTGTTATTTAATCTGACTTTAAGAACGCAGATTCCACTATGACTGTATGGTATTTCAAAATAATACTGATTTGCTTGCTTAAGCATATCCTTCTTCGAAAGCAAACGGCCATCAAGGGCGTGCAGCGATGCGGTAATGGATGAATAATCATGATCCGGCTGTATGAAGAGTCTGGCTGCATGTGCATTATTCTGGATTGTCAATGATACATGTTGTTGCGATTGATGACGGTACCGTACCGGTGTACCAGACTGAAGCGAAAACGTACCATCAGCAGATGTGAACGTGACAAGTTCCGGATGCTTTTTTAACGAAACTCGTGCATTCTCAACAGGATCAGTGTTGCTATCATTAATTTTACCCTTAATGTCAATAATGTCAGCGGTGCTTAACTGAATTACCGTAAAAAGAAACGCACTAAAATATACATACAATTTGTTCATCGTTAGACCTCGATATGTTAAGAAATCCTGATACAGCCGGTACGCCCGGTTTATTACGGAGTACCGGTTACCTTATGGTAGAAGTGTAAAAAGTTTATGTTGTGTTGTTGTTGTACCGTTTATAATCTTTACCAGGTAAGTGCCTGATGGAATACTGCTTGTACTGAGAGCAAACCGGTCTGATGCTGCATTGGATGTTACCACAGGTTTACCATTTAGTGTAAAGATACCGACAGAACAACCCTGAGCATTTACAAATAGAATACTTTTACTTGTTGCTGAAATACTAATTTCCTGTTTCGACGAAGATCTCGATGTAATAACAGGTGTATTCAACGATGCAAGAAGATTTTTAATCCCGGCATATGACGACGGGTAGTACATGATTTTCGCAGGATTATAGGACATTCCGAATCCACCGGAACTTCCGCCCGATTTTAGTGAACCGGTATCAACAATCGCCTGCTCTTTTGTGACCTCGCGAAGCCTGCTGCCTGAAGAACCCATTGGCCCTGCAGCACCCGGATAGGCTTCATGGATTAACGTATTCCCATTTGGTAAACGAAAAGTGCTGCTCATGTAATCAGAGCGGAAATCGCTTGCCGGTGCATAGACCCAGGCTGGTGATGATGGACCGAATGCTGCTCCCGACTGCTGAATGAACTTTCCGTCATTGTCAAAAGGAGGTGTAATTTCGACGACCTCTGATACTCCGGAGGTTCCGTTAACATTGTTGTGAAAAAACATGATATTGCCTTCACCCGGGTATCCTTTCGGAATCCATGTCGGACAATGCAGCACATTGATTGTCTGAGTACCATTTTGAAGATAGTTACTCGAGTGACCCCATCGATAGAGGATATCACCGCCTTTTCCATGGTCTCCGCCGGAATGACTTTTTGCCTCTTCTGTTGTCGTACTGTGATCAATTATAAACAGTTCACTGAATACTCGTGACGTAAAAACGATAAGGTCACGTGTTGAATCATAATCGATACCATTAAGATGAACCCACTGACCGGAAAACAGGCTGGGAACAATTGAGCCGCTGATAACATTGGGATTATTCATCGCCAGCTCTTTGGGAGCCACATGATCAAGCATCGTCCATTCCCAGACAATTGAACCACCTCCGTTTTCATAATCCGGCTTTATTTCAACAATTTTTTCACCAAGCATTGCCTTTGCTTTGGTACCGTTATCCTTTAATGTACTATCAACTCCTGCTGCAATCAGCTGTGCGCGGGTATAACGGACAAATGATACTGCAAGAATATTACCGTTTGGTAAAGGCTTGAAGTCGTGGTGCAGCATATGAATTGAATCACATAATGTGTATGACCACACAACATTTCCCTTTGCGTCAATTTCATCTATCGTGCCCTGCTGAGGTGCAGCGTTTGGTGGTGGGGAAATCTGTGTTACTCCCCTGTAGACTGCTGGTGCCTGTCCGCTGCGAAGTAAATGACCATTCGGCATTAAATAACAGGAATACCCATTGAGACTGTCTGAAAGTTTCGAGTGATCCCAGGTGGTAACAACATTAAGTTTATTGTCATAAAGCATTGTTGCTTTTCCGGCATATGCACCACTTAAAATATATCCATCCGAGAATGCATTTGCCGGGATGAAAAAACCGGTAACTAATAGTGACACAACGAGTGCACTAAACTTTTTTGTAAGACGTATCATGTCAATTGCCCCCACATTTATTTTAAAAAAATAATGATCTGTTATTAAATACTCATCTGATGCCGGAAGTAGATTAATAAACTGTAACATATTGTGTAACTATCTGAACTTAATATAAGCACAGTGTGAAGTAATGTCGGCGAATTTGATCGCCACAGGATGATTTTCTGTATCCTGGCAGGATACAGTATGGTTTGCAAAACGTAAATCATTTTTTTTAATAACTACTTAATATTACTCGTAAAAACTGCTGTTCCTGATTTTATGTAATCTGTTGACTGCATCGGGCTTGAGGATACACTGTGCTACAAAATGCTTCCGCTTTTTTTCACAGTTTTATTCTGATATTCATTGCCGGGTAGAGGTTCCTGCGCGTTCAGATCTCAGGTAGATGATCATAAATTACCTGTTCTCAAATGAATACAACAATGGTATAATCAATGACGTGAAGCGCTAATTCCGTTAAAATAGTATCGGGATCAATGTACTTTCATTAAAAAACAATGAGTTAATAAATTGTTGCAAAAAGTGAATAGTCAAATGGTATACAACTCCATTATAAGAAAAGTATCTATAATTATTCTTGGATGTGCGGTTATCGGCTGCAGTCCCCTTAAGAAATTGAGTATCCTTACAGATATGGAACCGGATCAGCGTCAATACTTCAAAAATACAATGCTTTACGGTTATGAGAAAAAGACGGCGATCAAGGTGAATGTATTCGATTATAAAAATGCAGATAGTCTTGAAGACTACCTGAAAAGATACTCCGGCCGGGTAAATCTTGTTGAGGTACCATTGGAAAAAAGTGATGTGCTTGCGCGTAAAGGTTTTTTTAAACCCCTTGATTCATTTTTGACATCAGAGGAATTGCGTTTTTTTAACGACAATTTTCTTCTCGGATCATTCGGGATGGTCTCAAACCGTCCGACACTTATACCCCGGTCTTTTGAGACGCCGGTACTCGTATATAGTAAAAGTAAAGTTGCAGAAGCATTGAAAATGTGGACAGCAAACAAGGAGATTATTTCACAGAACCTGAAAGATTATAACGGATTCGGGCTTCCTGACGGTTATAAGCTTGAGTCTGATCCATCAAGTTGGGATATGTATGATCTTGCAGTGATCGGTTTCCTTTGGATGAAAGATGATAATGGCGGATCCCGGATTGCTCACGTGTCAAGGAAAAGCACAGAACTGTTTTCATTTGTTGAGGGTGGAGTGTACAGATGCGGTGGTGATTCACTTGCAGTTATGGAATGCCGCGGTGATGCAGTGTATGATTTTTTTCACTGGGAGAGTGTTCTTTCCCGCAGTGGTGTATACAATCAAAATATGTGGGATAAGGGGTGGGGGCGTGAAGAGCTGATGGACGCCTATGTCAAAGGAGATATTTACTGTATGATACTTCCCCTTGGTGATTGTTTCAGGCTTCACGGAACAGGCCATGCCGAACGCAAGGGTATGCTAAGTAATCCTGATGATCTTGGGCTGGCACTTTTACCTCAGGGGTGTTCCGTTGAACTTGATAATAATGGAAATGTGATACGCCGTGGGGGGCGCGGTGTAGCGACCAGAAGTACATGGTGGGCGATCCCTTATAATGCATCAAATGCACTTGTGTCATACCGTCTTGCAAAATATCTTTCTGATACACCTCAGCATGCCGCAGAGGTATCCCGCTTCGGTAAAATACCAGTTCGTAAAGAATTTGTTGATACCATGGAAACGCTTATTAAAGATGTCTGGACTAAAAAAGGGCTTGAAGTATCACTGCTGCAGGTTGTTCATAACGCAGAGCATATTATTTCTGACAGGGTGTATTCACCGATGTATATTAACTTTTATATTGATCTCTGGTACGGGATGATTGTTGCACAGGATTGGGCGCAGCAGAATGGTGCCATTCCCGAACGTGGATACATACAAACCATCATTGAGCAGCGATATCAGCCGGGACTATTCAAATGATAATTGTGGTTTATTAACGTACGAATTGACATTATGGAAACAAATGATAGTACTCTTGAACAGTTGAGGTCGGAGTTTGAGGCTGATCCTCAAAATCTCAATAAAGCTATTCAGCTTGCGCAGCTTTATTGTGATCTTGGCTGGTATAATGAAGCAATCGATTTTTTCAGGGAACTGGCCGAAAAAAATCCTGAAAGTTATTTGCTTATTCTTGAATATGGTAATACATATTATAAAAAGAAAGATTTCAAGGGTGCGATCGAGCAGTTTACACGTTTGACAGAACTGCGCAGCGATCGTATTGAGGGGTGGAATAATCTCGGTATCGTTCAGCTGCAGACCGGAGATCTTGAGGCTGCAAAGGAATCAATCAATAAAGTTCTTGATCTTGAACCTGATAATGCCGGCGCGCTTATAAACATGGGGAATTATTTTCATAGTAAAGGTGAATTTGATACTGCAATTACCTATTTTGAACGTGCTGTGGAATCCCGCATGGACTTTCCTGATGCCTGGTTTAATCTCGGAAATGCCCTTTTGTCTGTCAATGAATACGAACGGGCAAGGGTTGCATTTGAAAAGGCACTCAAGTACAATCCGGAGTTTGCGTCAGCGATGAAAAATATCGGTTATATATGTGAGAAAAACGGGGAACTTGATAGTGCTGAGAGCTGGTACAGCCAGGCTATTCTTATTAATAAAGCAGACTCGGCTCTCAGGATAAATCTGGGTAATGTTTATTTGCATCAGAAAAAGTTTGATGACGCACGGAGGTGTTATTTAAAGGCGGTGCGTCTTGCTCCAAATGAAACCGGCGGGTGGATGGGACTTCGTCACTTGTCAATAGTTAAGGGTGATCTGACAACTTTTATGAGAGCAACCCTTGCAATTCTTCCGCGTCTCAGCGATCAGTCACTTGCTCAAAGTATAGAGATCTTTTATGAACTGAATCAATTGTCTAAAGCGGACGATCTTCTGATGCAGGCTGACAGGCTGGGTCGCAGTGGCAATGAACTTGATCTTCAGAGGCTTTTGATCTATCACCGAAAAGGGATTCATCAGGGAAAAGTTGCACAAATTCTGAAGAATCTGATATCACTGGAGCAAAAGAGTGAATCAGTCAAGAAGGGACTTGCGCGTTTTTTTCTTGAGAGTGGTGATTTTGATCAGGCAATTCACTATATTAACCAGGTATCAGGGCTTGATAGTGCCGGTTTTGGCATTTTGTGGCGCGCGTTACTGGCCAAAAAAGAGACTGAAAAAGCAAGTGAGTCGATCCAGAATTATATTAAGGATAATCCAGATTCGTTTGACTGCTGGTTTATGCTTGCACGTATAGAAGCGGAGAAGGGCAACAATCTGCGTGCTGAAAAGTTTCTTGTACGGGCACTTGAGAATGGATTTACAAATCTTGAAGAGTTGAATACAGTACCGGAACTAAAGAGTATATTTGAATCGCTGGCTTCCAGAGACAATCTGGTGGAGGGGTGATTGGCAGTGTTGTTGACGTGAGTTTGAGCTGTAGTACTTTTTGAAAATATCTGCACTGACAGTAATAGGCTTGATGAATGTGCAGTCTGACAGAAACAGTTAACGTAAGGGCGAGTGATTAATCGTCTCTTAGTGATGTATGAGGGTAAATTAGTATTTGCCTCTTTCTGAAAGGTGGTTACAACATGAGAAGAGTTGAACGGATACCGGAGTCGGTGTTTAATCCGGAAAGCAGCAGCATTGATACCAACCGTTTTTACTCTATTTTACTTGATGCGAAGGCTGCAACGGTTTCTGAGAATATGTGCGATATTACCGAGAAACTGTTGCATGGCGAAAAGGAAAATGCAAAAGGTGCTCTTGAACAGTTATGGAATCTCAAGAAGAATCTTTTCTCTCACTCGTCGGGAACTCTTGATATGGTGATCAGTTTCTATCAGGATAAGATTAATATCCTCCGTAATAAAGAGGAACACATAAAGAAAATCAGTAAAGATTCACGGAATCTGCTTGAGGAGAAACGACGTCGTGATGAAGAGATTGCGTCGGTAAAACAGCAGATTGAAGAATGCTCGAAAGAAATTCAGGAGCTGACAGTCAAGCTGAATAAGCTTCAGATTAAGGAACAGGAGCTTGTTCTTATCGAGGAACAGCTTAAGAAAGAATTACATACTAACGAGAATGAAATTGTTAACGGATTGTATGAAATTATTCTTTCGCAGCAGGAACGTGAAATGGAACTGCGTAAGTTTCGGGAACAGGATCCATCTCTGCCGGTGAGTGAAACACCGATACCAAAACTTACCTATGACCTTAATGAGGATGACTCATATAGTGAAGAGAATCAGGGTGATGAAGATGATCATCAGAGTAGTGTCGTTTCAATTGATATGGTAAAACAAAATGGTCCGGTTGTGCCGGAGGAGCTGATTACACCGGCTGACAATCAGGAACCGGAACCATCACTGGGCATTGTTTCTCAGACAGAAACACTTGAACAGGTGCAGGCAGAGCAGGTGCCTCAGGTTGAGAGTGTTGAATTTATGCCACAGCAGGATCAGCTGGATATTCCGGTGTTTCCCAAATCTGTGGTTAAAACTACCAACGGGCGTGTCATAGGGGAGTATTTCTATGATGCCCGTGTTTACAAAAACGAACGTCATTACATTTTTAATAGTAAATTTTTTGCAGAACGGTTAAGTGGCGATATCAAATTTTTACGTCAGAAATTCGACCAGGCGGTTTACTCTGAGGTAATGCAGATGATCAATCAGGCGTATAAAAGAGTCACCGAGAATAAAATGTTTCATTTTGAAATTTCAACAAATGAAATTCTTAATGAGAGAAATCTTAAGGTACTCTGGCAGAGTGCAAAACTGCGTAATATTGATGAGGTTGATAAGTTCTGTTTAAGGTTGAAAGCAAAAATTGACGCACTTGGGAATAATTACAAAGCAATGCTTCAGGAACAGATGAAACGGTGTATAGGCCAATAATTTTTGTAAAATATTGTATCATTGCTCTATTTATGGTTTTTCAGGTTGAAGCTGATTCTTTGACCGCAGAAAAAAAAATCAGAGAACCGGCAAACCGCAATCATAAAAAAGTTGCATCACGTGATGAATCACTTGCCGTCGAAGAACTTCTGAAAAATCTTGAAATCACAATAGACGATTCTGCAAAAGACACACGAGCGCTCAAAAAAAAGTCTTTACTGAAAGACAAATCTCCGGTTGCCAGGAAGTCAAAACAAACCCAGGAAACCCTGCGAATGCCGGATGGAAAAAAGGATACTTCTAAAGGTAATTCTGCGGTCTCGCTTAACCAGATTTTTTCAAAAATATGGTTATCCATTCCCGGGGCATCATTTATTAAGACTCATTTCAAAGGCATTCTATATTCCGGTGCTGCAGTGTTGGTGATTGGCGCTGGAATACTGTTTTTCATCTGGAGACGTGATGTTGGAAGGTTTCTGACTACCGGGCGACTGGCAATTATGGATAAGATGGTTCAAAAAGCCTGTGACTATATTGAAGAAAATTATGCAAATGATTCTCTCGATATCAAGGAACTGTGTGATACTCTGGTTACCGGAGAGGCTTTTCTGCAAGCGTTGTTTTATCAGGAACTCGGCATCTCTGTCGAAAACTTTATTATACAGGTACGGGTTAACCGCGTGAAGCATTTTATCAATAAAGATTCTGTGCTTGACAACGATGTCCTTGCGCAGATGTGTGGATTTAAAGATCGCAAGACGATGGAGGAACAATTCAATTCTGTAACAGGAGCAACTCTTGACATATTCAGGAAATCCCTTGAAACCCATGAGATTAATTTATAATAGTTTCACAATAATGGTGTTGGGCTGCAGTCTGCTGTTTTCAGCACAGGGTAAGGATTGGAAATCATATTTTCAGGCGGAAACACTTGATGTATTTCTGAATGGTAAATCTGCAGGTGTGCTTATTTCACTTATCGCTCCGGATAGTACTGGAATCGTTATAAAAAATACAATAAGTACGGCACTTGATGATGGTGGTGGGAATCTGATAAAAGCAGACATCGTTGAGGCCCGGTATTATAATGCTGACTTTACGCTGAAGCGGGCACTGCAGGAAATGAAAAGTCCGGCAGGTGTTAATCGCTGGGAACTGGTGCGAAATAAGCAGAAAAAGTGGGAGCTTAAAAGTTGGCTTGGTGGTGCTGAATCAAGCAGATTGCTTCCGGCCGTATATGATAAGTCGGGATCATTTCTAGAAATTTATGATGGAATAAAGAATAAATCTTTGCACATTAATCAATCCTGGACTGATACCGTTGTTGAGTTGACATCAGGAGATAATATCGTTTCGTCAGTGACCTGTGTTGAAAATGCATCACCGCAAAACGGTTACGTATGGAAATTTATTGAGAAAAATTCACTTCAGAACGAAAGTCAAACATGGCTTGTTGATACAAATGGAAATACCATCGTTCATGAAATCTTTCCGTTTGTTGCAAAACGTAAAGGGAGTAAAGAATCTGAAGAAACTGCTGCGAATATTTTTGAGTCATTCCGGATTCCAGTATCGGGTACCATTACACACAATGACAGAATAATGATAACGCTGGATTCGTCATACACGCTTGATTCTTCGGTGATTCATTTTTATCGCCGTATAAACGACAGCTATGAATTTATCAGACCTGCAGATTCCTGCGGAGCAAGTGTCGCTGTTAAGGCTGATTCGCTGGAACGATATCTGATTTCCACTCCAACGCTGCAGTCAGATCATCCTGAAATACGCTCGGTTGCTAAAAAACGTACCCGCAGCAGTAAACCATGTGAAATTATTAAAGATCTTAACAGTTATGTGTTTACCAAAATGGAAAAACGTTATACCGCAACGTTCTCAAGTGCGCTTGAATCTCTGCGTTCAGGTTTTGGGGACTGTGGTGAGCATGCGGTTCTTCTGGCTGCACTGCTGCGTGCATCGGGCGTTCCGGCAAGAATTGTAAATGGTGTTGTGTATATGCCCGAAAAGAGCGGGTATTATTATCATGTATGGGTAATGGCTCATGATGGAAAACACTGGTTGTTTGCAGACCCTGCTTTTGGACTGTTTCCTGCCGCGCATGACCGGTTACCGTTTGTAATTGATGATGAGGGTCAGAGGCTTTTGGCAATTGCAAAGGTCATTGGTAAAGTTAGTGTAAAGGTTATACGATAACGGTTATTGTTTAAATCCACCGTTTTTCAGGTTTTTGAGGTGTAATCTTTTCTTGCGTTGTCGATCACCAAATGCTATTTTAAGGTTCCTGTGTTGATGGGTGTTTGAAGATAATTTCAAATAAAAATCTCGGAGTGTAGCGCAGCCTGGTAGCGCACTTGGTTCGGGACCAAGGAGTCGGAGGTTCAAATCCTCTCACTCCGATTTTTATTTCTCAATAACGAGTGTAAATGAAATGAGCAATAATCACCCTTTCGCAAATCCCCATTCCTTTGGCATGCTTTCATCAGATTGCGTCCTATCACACCTGAAACAAATACCATCAGTAATTATTCCTCTCAGTACTCTTGAACCGTATGGCACGTCAAGTTCTCTTGGAATCAGTGCACTCTGTATTGATTCAATTGCTGCTGAAGTCGCGTCGCGGTTATCGCTGCTTAAAGCCCCGGTTTTGCACTATGGTGTAAGTGGCCGGTATAAAGCATTTGCCGGATCGGCTGGATTGAAGCCAAAGCAGTTTTCTGCCATGCTTGAATCTATTTGTAATGATTACTTTTTCCAGGGATTTAAAGAGGTCATTTTTTTTAACAGCAGTGAAGAAAACGTTTTAGCACTTGAATTACTATTGAAAAGATATAATAATCAGAGTTGTAAAATTCAGATCTTTTCCATACATTCAGATACTGTAGTAAGGGATTTTCTTGGAAAAACGTTTTCTGTCAAAGATGTTGACAGGTCAGAATTTTTGATGCTGTCAGTTGCTTCGTATCTTGACAAAAATTTTTACAAACCAGTTGGACGTGGCACAGTGCGACCACTGGATCAGAAGCGGTATATGCAATGGAAGAAGCGAGGACGTGATCCGGAATCATTTAAAAAAATGTTTCCCGGTGGGGTAATGACTGAAACTGCCGGATTGTCATCCCCGCAAGCCGGAAAAGTTCTTTATGAATTTATTGTAAGTCTATTGTGTGAGCGGTATTCACATTTATCAGGTGAAAAAAACGATAATGCTACTTCATAATATTATTGAGAAAACACTTTCGAACGGGCTTAAGGTGATATGTCTTAACAAACCGGGAGTGCCAATAGTCTCATTGCAACTTTGGTATAAAATCGGAAGTGTCGGTGAGTGTGATGGTATCAGGGGTATTTCGCACGTACTTGAACACATGATGTTTCGTGGTTCAGGGAATGTTGGTTCTGAAGAGCATGCTCGCAGGATAAATGAGGTCGGAGGGCATTGCAACGCATTTACATCTGAGGATGTTACAGTGTATACCAACAGTGTTCCAAAAGAGTATTTTGATATGGTACTTGAACTTGAAGCGGACCGGATGGATGGTTTACAGCTTGATAGTTCACTGTTTGAGACAGAACGAAAAGTTATCATTGAGGAATATCATACATATATGAATAATCCGGTGACGAAGGCTTTTTTTGAATTTCGCCACGAATTCTTTGCAAATCATCC
Source organism: Fibrobacter sp. (assembly GCA_012513915.1). Classification (GTDB taxonomy): domain Bacteria; phylum Fibrobacterota; class Chitinivibrionia; order Chitinivibrionales; family Chitinispirillaceae; genus JAAZBG01. Next base: position 59,796 of record JAAZBG010000099.1, on the reverse strand, counting down.
TTACTCGATATCACCTCTTGGATTAATCGAAAATCTTCAGACAATTACTACTGAACAGTGTCGTGAGTATTATTCACGCTGGTATTTACCAAACAATGCAGTACTTGTTATTGTTGGTGATATTGATGAAACAAACGTATTTGACCGTGTAGAGAAATATTTCGGGATTAAAAAATCCGGAGTATTACAGGAGCTTCATGCTGACTCCATACTGGAGCATCATGGACAGGTTAATATCCACCGCATGAAGCGTAAAATTGAATTTGATGTTCCACTGCTTGTCACAGGATACCCGGCGCCTGCATCGAATAACAAAGATGCTGTTGCGATGGAAATTTTACAGCTTGTGCTTAGTGGTGGTGAGAGCAGTCGTTTACATAAAGAAGTTGTCAGAAAAGAATCAGTTGCAGTGATGACCGGCGGGACGAATAATATTCTGAAATATGCAGGAATGTCAATGTTTCTTGCTGCGTTTACACCGGATATGTCTGTCGCAAAAGTGGAACGGTCAATCAACCGGCAGATTGATCTTATACGTAAAGAGGGTATTACTGAAACTGAAATGGAAAAAGTAAGAAATGCAACATTGTCAAGCAGAACGTTTGAACTCTATTCGGCAGAAAATATATGCAACAGAATCGGGCACAGCGAATGTGTTGAAGGTGACTATCGTCAATGGGTCGAACGCTTTGATACATTAAAAAAACTTGATATCAATGGCCTTATTCAAGTTGCCAATAAATACTGGGATGATTCGAAATGTCATGTACTGCATCTGGTACCACGAAAGACCAATGTTATGTTGTATGTTGCCGGAATTGTCAACCGTTTATTTGCAAAAAGGAAATAAGAGGTACAACTATATGGCGTTCAGCTTTAAATTTCCAAAATTTCATGAATCGGTGCTTGATAATGGGCTGCGGTTGATTCTTCTGCCTGATCATGAACAGGAAGGTCTTGTTGCGGCGTTACAGTTTCCATTCGGCAGATTTTGCGACGAATCAGGAAAAGAGGGCGTTGCAGAGAGTGTAATCGCTCTTTTACAAAAAGGAACACAGCAGTGCCATTTTGATCAGTTTTCATCAATGCTTGAGTTCGAAGGTGCATCATTGTTTGCCGAGGTCGGGGAGGAGCATACCGGTATTGGTATTCGCATGTTGTCAAAAAGCCATAAAAATCTCATTCCACTGTTTCTTGAAATGGTTATGATGCCAGCACTTGACACAAAAGAGTTTGAGCGGATTAAAAAAGAGATGGTTACATCGCTTCATGCGGAGACTGCGGAGCCATCAATAATTGCTAATCGTCACTTTTTTGTCGAGTTAGTCGGGAAATCACATCCTGCCGGAAGATTTCACTCTCTTGATGCAATCAGGAAAATTACCATTGATGACATAAAAAAATTCTACGCAGAGCATATCGGTCCTAAAAATGCAATTATGGTTGTAGCTGGTGACTTTGATGTTTCTGAATTTAATGATATGTATCTGAAATCAATACAACAATGGAATGCTGACAAACAGACAGAGCCTTGTTTTGCACCATTGGTTGAAACATCGAAAAAAGCATTCCGTCTTATTGACAAGGACGATACAACACAGACAACACTTGTTATGGGGCATTGCATGCCGGGTGAATTATCACCAGACAGAAGACCGCTTGCGCTTGCAAATTACATTTTTGGTGCAGGTAATTTTTCATCACGGCTAATGACAAGCATCCGTTCCAAAGTCGGGCATACCTATGGAATCTCATCACAGATTGCAGCTGAACGGATTTTTGGTGCATTTACAATATCGACATCAACCCAGAATAATCAACTCGGGGCAATGATTGATGCGATTCTTGAGCAATATAATGAACTCTGTTTAAACGGAATCACTGCAGCAGAACTTGACAGGGCGAAGAAATTCGCTACAGGTAACATGGCCTTTCAGCTGGAAGGTATTGGAAGTATTGCAGAAAAATTAATGTGGCTCCGGTTCTACGACTATCCTGATTCGTATATCGAACAATTTGATACGCTACTGAACAGTATCACACTTGACAATGTGAATGATGCAATCAGGAGGCATTTTCTGGCTGAAAAAATGATTATTATCGCTGTTGGGAAAAAGGTCGAGATTGCTGAGCAGCTTAAGAAATTCGGCATATTTACCGGGTATCATTACCGGGATAAAATTTAACGGGCTGGTTGTAAATAACAGTATGCAGCAAGGTCAGGTATTTCTCAGTCTTGGATCAAATTGCGGTGACAGACTGGACTATATTTTGCGTATGGAACAGTTGCTTGAACAGATACTCGAACCACCATTAAAAAAATCGCGTATCATGGAAACAGAACCGGTCGATGTTACCGATAAACAGCAGTGGTATCTAAATCGTATTATTGGCGCATATTACTCTAAATCGCCAACCTGTCTTTTAAAGGCAACGCAGGAAATTGAGGTGGCGCTTGGACGGGTAGACAAAGGAACAATGAAATCGAGAACTGCAGACATAGACATTTTACTCTTCGGGAATGAAATCCTGAATAGTGACATTCTGACAATACCTCACAGAGGAATTCTGACAAGAAGGTTCAACCTGGAGGGATTGAATGATATTGACAGTTCCATTGTCATTCCAGGGCTTCAGAAAAGTGTGAAAGAGATACTGCAATCAAATATAGCAGATCTACAGTTACAGGGTATTCGGTATATTTGACAGAGTACTGGTATATTGAGTATTATTTGTACATCGTAACAGTGTGATCTCTATATGAATGATTGGTTCTACGACAAAACAGGGATAAATGTAATTGATTAAAAAAGAAAATCGTGACTCACTGCCATCGCATGTATCCTATCTATGTATTGAAGGCGTAATTGGTTCCGGAAAAACTACCTTGAGCAATATCCTTGCAGAACGTTTTAATTGTCGCATTGTGCTTGAGGAGGCTGACGAAAATCCGTTTCTTGCGCGGTTCTATACAGAGCGACGATCGTATGCTTTTCAAACGCAGCTCTGGTTCCTTGTTTCACGATTTAAACAGCTTTCGCAAATGATATCTCAGCAGGATCTGTTTCATGCAGTCACAATCAGTGATTATATCTTTGCTAAAGACCGGATATTTGCAAGTGTCAACCTTGATGATGAAGAGTATGCGTTGTATAATACAATATCAGGGGTGATGACAGCTGCGATACCAAAACCTGATCTGGTGGTATATCTTCAGGCATCAGATGAAACGCTGCTCAGGCGGATTGAAAAACGGGGCAGGTCGTATGAATACAACATGGATCCGCAATATATGAATATGCTTAATAAAGTATATAATCAGTTCTTTTTCAATTACAATGAAACACCGCTTTTAATAATAAATACCAATGATATTGATTTTGTCAATAATGAGAATGACAGAGAGGAAATAATTGAACAGATAATTCGCGCCGGCAGGCACGGAACCGAATATTATCAGCCGATGAGTTCCAGAGACCGGGTATTTCTCACCGGATGCAACGATGATGATAGCAGAGATGGGGGAGGAGAGAAGGATAATGTTGTGGTGTAGGGACGTATTGCATACGTCCATTATCCGGCAGATAATCCGGTTTTCACAGAAAATGTAAACATCATGTAGTTACATTTTTACAATGATGTGATACTATAGTAATAAATGTAATTTATTCAGGATTTTATACAATGAAGATAGTTAGATCTCCGGCGGAGATGAAGAACCTGTCGATGATGATGCAGCGCAGTGGAAGTTCTGTCGGGTTTATACCGACAATGGGGGCTTTACATAGTGGCCACATGTCACTGCTTGATAGAATAAATGATTCGTGTGATTTTTCGGTAATGAGCATTTTTGTGAATCCGGTTCAGTTCGGACCGAAAGAGGATTTTCAGAAATATCCGCGACCGTTTGATGCCGATTGTGAACTTGCTGAGAAGGCCGGTTGTGATGTAATTTTTGCGCCATCAAAAGAAGATATGTATCCGGAAAATTATTGTACGTATGTCAATGTTGAGAATATTACTGATGGCCTTTGTGGTGCTTCGCGGCCTGGACATTTTCGGGGTGTAACGACCGTAGTGCTTAAGTTATTTAATATAGTGATGCCACAGATTGCATGCTTTGGACAGAAGGATGCGCAGCAGGTACTTGTCATAAAAAGAATGGTTCACGATCTGAATTTGTCGATTACAATTGATGTCGCACCGATATTCCGTGAGGAAAGCGGACTTGCGATGAGTTCCCGTAATGTTTATCTGTCAGATGCAGAACGTGCGGCTGCTCCGCTTATTTACAAAGGGCTAAACGATGGTGCCATATACTACAATAATGGTGTTGTTGAATCGAATGCACTTATAAATGTGGTAACGACAGCAATCGGGCAATCTCCTCTGCTTGAAATAGAGTATGTCGAGCTTGTTGATACTAAAAAAATAAAACCTGTCACCTCTGTTACATCAGCAGCACTTATTGCTGTGGCATGCAGAACAAAAGAGAGCAGGACACGTCTTATTGACAATATTGTAATAGGAGGTACATTGTGAAGAAGTCGACATTCGTTCCGGTTATTTATAATCTTTTTCCCCGTCACTTTACCTGCATCGATGAGTGGGAAGCTGCTCTACCGCATATTAAGGAAATGGGATTCAATGCTGTTTTTGTAAATCCGTTTCATGAAACCGGTTTTTCGGGAAGTTTGTATGCTGTCAAGGATTATTATAAACTCAATTCCTTGTTTTTACGAAAAGGGCAGGATCCGAAGGATTTCAGTATAGTACAGAAGTTTATTGATAAATGTAAAGAGCATGGTCTTGAGCTGATTATGGACCTTGTTATCAACCATACTGCAATTGACTCTGTTCTGACAAAATCAAATCCCAAATGGTATCGTCATGATGAGTCTGGTAAGCTGGTAAGTCCGTTTGCTATTGATCCCGGTAATCCCGGCAATATTACGGTCTGGGGTGACCTTGCAATTATCGAAAATGAAACATCAGGCGACAGAGCAGGGCTTTGGGCATATTGGGATTCACTGATTGCGTATTTCCAGAAAATGGGAGTTATGGGATACCGTTGTGATGCAGCGTATCAGGTTCCGGCGTCACTATGGTCATACCTTATCAGTGCTGCAAAAAAGAGATTTCCTCAAACGCATTTTTATGCTGAAACGCTTGGATGCAAATTGGCAGAAATAGAAGCGCTTTCACCGGCCGGTTTTGATTTTCTCTTTAATTCGTCAAAGTGGTGGAATTTTGATCAGTCATGGCTTTTCGAGCAGCACGAGGCAAATAGTCATATTGCTCCATCAGTTGGATTTGCCGAATCACATGATACCGAACGCTGCGCGAGTAATCCTCCGGGAACTGAAATCGTTCAGAAGTTCAGATACGCATTCAGTGCTGTTTTTTCGCAGGGTGTACTGATGCCTCAGGGATTTGAGTATGGTGCAGTGACACGTATGGATGTCGTGCGCGGTACGCCGGCAGATGTTGACAAGAAAAAATTTGATATCAGTTCCTGGATTGCACATGTACATAAGCTCAAAATGTCTTTACCGGTTCTTGCAGAAGAAGGTCAATGGCAGCCGCTTAATGATTATCAGATGCCATTTCTATTTTTGAAGAAATCATCGACATCGGGAAATAAACCGGTGTATATAGCAATCAACAAACAGTTAACAAATGATACCATAATTGAAGACTGGATGATACCGCATGATGTAAAACGGTGCACGAAGGTTCGCCAGCTGGTGAGAACCCCGGATGTCGAGGAAGCATTACCGCAGGGTTTCATTATGGATCCGGCAGATATTCTTTTGATGTATGAATAATTGTTTTCGATAACGGTATCGTGACGGTTGTTGTTGATATGTCACGGTGATTGTGGATTACGCGTTACGTAGTGCATTGTAATTGTGTATTGGAATGTAGGGGCAGGTCGCGACCTGTCCCTACATTCCAATACAATTCACAATCCATAATTCACAATCCATTACCCCATAATCCCAATCAACCATTTTCATCCCACGTTGAATTCCCTTGAGTTTTTACCGGTTATTCATTATATTTAGGGTTTTCTCCGTCTCTATTGGGTGTAGGTCATTTATTAAGGAAAAACAGCTATGCCAATTCGCAGTATGACAGGGTTCGGACTTGCTGAAAGTGCAAGCCCGTCAGGGACTTACAGAGTAGAAATCCGCGGAGTAAACAACCGTTTTCTTGAACTTCAGATACGGCTTCCAAAGTTTGCTGCAAATCTTGAAGCGCGGGTGAAAAAAGAGATCTCATCGGTTATTTCCCGTGGATCTGTAACAGTATTAATCAGTTGTGACCGCGAAGATAAAGAATCCAAACTGTCCTGGGATAAAAAGACGGTTGATGGATATATGAAGATTTTTGGTGAAATTCAGAAAGCATACAAGCTTGATGGTAAAGTCACGCTTAATGATCTTCTTAATTTCAGCGATTTCATTAAAACGGAATCTGATACATTCGATGATGAAGTTTTGTGGAAACATCTTAAACCGGTGCTCACAGAATCTATTGCTGCATTCCAGAAGGCTCGCGAGACTGAAGCAGCAATGCTTGTAAAAGATCTTAAAAAATTACTCAGGGATATTACAAAATCGCTGCAGCTGGTTGAGAAGCGTGCGCCAGTTCGTATTCAGGAATATGCAAAGGTGCTGACTGAGAAAGTGCAGAAACTTATCGATAATCCCCCTGATCCTTTGCGGATGCAGACGGAGATTGCGCTCTTTGCGGATCGTCTTGACATAACTGAAGAGTGTACACGGCTCAGAGCTCATATCGAAAAGTTCAGTGCAGATTTTGAGCTTAACGAACCAGTAGGAAAACGTATGGGTTTTCTGCTTCAGGAAATGAACCGGGAGGCAAATACTATCGGCTCAAAAGCAAATGATACCGAGATTTCTCATCAGTCAGTTAAACTTAAAGAGAATATCGAACGAATCAGAGAACAAATTCAAAATATAGAATAACAGTGTCGTTATACAGACGATACTGTCACCTTTTTGACTCAGGAGGCTTTTAATGGCAGAATTACTGGAACTCGATCTTGAACAACTCGAAAAGCGCGGAATCAACCGTTATAAGGCAGTCCTTATGGCGTCACAGGAAGCCCGCTTTATCAATGATCAGCTCCGTCTTGACATTGTGGAGTCAAAAGAAAAACCCACGACAATCGCCCTGCAGCGTCTCTTTGAAGGTCGTGTTATTGAGAACGAAGAGGGTGAGATTGTTCACTGATCATGAGCAACCTGAACCGTTTAGTCATTGGTATTTCCGGTGGTATTGCCGCCTATAAAATACCGCAGCTTATCCGGTTATTAAAAGTCAATGGTGTTGAAACGAAAATCGTTTTAACACCATCAGCATTTCCTCTTGTCGGTGAGGATGCACTTCGTACGGTTTCTGCAAATCAGGTATATCGTGACGGTCTTGTCAACTACGATATGGATCACATCCGTCTTGCAGAGTGGGGACAGAAACTTCTTGTCTGTCCGGCAACCGCAAACACCATTGCAAAAATTGCCCACGGTATTGCTGATAATCTCCTTACTACACTTGCGCTTTCTTTTCGGGAATCACAGATAATCGTTGCTCCGGCCATGAACACTGTCATGTGGGAAAGCAGGGCGACGCAGGAAAATATCTGCACGTTAAAGAGACGCGGTATTATCGTGCTTCCCGTTGGTTTCGGTAAACTTGCATGTGATGTTACCGGGGCGGGGCGTATGCTTGAACCCGAAGAGATCGTTTCATACGTACTTGCATCGAGTAAATCGGATGAAACTCTTAAAGGTAAACGTGTTCTTATCTCATCAGGACCTACCGAAGAGCCGATCGATCCGGTGCGTGTTCTTACTAATAAGTCAAGTGGAAAAATGGGTGTTGCACTTGCCCGTGAAGCGCTTATCAAAGGTGCTGAGGTCACTGTTGTCAGCGGGCCATCAAATGCAGTATTTCCATCGTCAGTATGTGTGCGCAAAGTTACTACTGCGCAGCAGATGCACGATGTACTGCATGAGGAGTTTGCAAATGCAGATGTTTGTATTATGGCCGCCGCAGTTAGTGATTATAGGGTTGTCAATTACAGCGAGTCAAAGATCAAACGTAATGAGTCCGGATCCATTACACTGGAGCTTTGTCCCAATCCGGATATCGCTGCAACACTTGGAGCTATTAAAGGGACGCGTATCCTTGTCGGTTTTGCCCTTGAAAGCAGCAATGACGAGTCGCTGGCGCTTGCAAAATTGGAGAAAAAGGGATGTGACTTTATTGTGTTCAATCGGGCCGACAAGGCGCTGGGGCTCGATTCAACAAGTATTGTTATTCTTGGTAGAAACGGTTTTCGTAAAGCCATTGACTGTACGGATAAATCAGTTGCTGCACAGGCAGTGCTGGAGTGCGTTGTATCAAAACCGGGCAGGTAATCATGTTTGATAAAAGAGTACTTCGAGCATATTTCCGTCAGCAGCGCGATCTGTCAATGCCGGATTTTATTTTCAGTTCAAAAGCGGCTCTTGATATTCTTTTTGGATCTGACAACAATATAAGTGAGATTGCATCACCTCAAAAAACTGCGGGTGCATTATCATATCCGGAAAAAACACCAGCTCAGTCACATACTGCAAAGCCAACCGTTTCTATCGTGGCAAAAGATAAGCAGACGATTTCATCACGGTTAAGCGGCTTAAAAACTATTGATCAGCTTGACGTACCGGTTAGAACCGGATTTAAGAGTCCTGCTTCGCAGAGTGTATCAGCGGATAATCGTAATCCGGAATCATCAGAGACCTTTGATCAGAAACGTGCTGCATTGCGTGTTCTTTACTATGAAGGATGCACAAAGTGCGTTCTTGCTAAAACAAGAAAAACATATGTGTTCGGTGAGGGGCGTGCGGATGGTCCTGTGATGGTTATCGGGGAGGCACCCGGTGCTGACGAAGATGATCAGGGATTACCGTTTGTTGGTGCTGCAGGACAGCTTTTAAACAGTATGCTTGCAGCAATAGATCTTGATAGAAAGAAGAATGTTTTTATTGCAAACATACTCAAATGCAGACCTCCTGAAAACCGCAATCCCGAAAGTTCTGAAATTATCACCTGTCTGCCGATTATCAAAAAACAGATTGATATCATCAAACCCAAAGCGATACTGTTGCTTGGGCGGATAGCTGCGCATTCGCTCCTGTCAACGACGGACAGTATTAGTGCCATGCGGGGAAAAACACATCTCTATAATAACATTCCGTCAATGGTAATTTATCATCCCGCAGCGCTGCTCAGGAATCCGGGGTATAAACGTCCGGCCTGGGAGGATCTGCAGAAATTTCAGAAATTATTGACCGATCTTGGTGTTTATGAATCAACAAAATTATGAACGACGTCCACCATGGGCTGAAAAAAAACCGCAGATTCTGGTGACTGATCGTCTACCACCGCAGGCGCTTGACGTAGAGAAAACCGTGCTTGGATCAATGCTTATTGATGGTCAGGCGGCAGTTAATGCAATGGAACTGCTTGATGAAAACTGTTTTTATGCAACCGCAAACCAGCGTATTTTTTTATGCATGAAAGAGATGTTTGAAAAGAGCATCCCAATTGATATCATAACGGTTGCAGATATTCTTAAAAAGAAAGAATGGCTTGAATCAATCGGTAATGAGATGTACCTCGTAGAACTTTCCGAGTGTATTGCAACATCCGGAAATATTGAATATTATGCCGGAATTCTGATCGAAAAGGCTACACTGCGTCAAATGATCTCAGTTGCTGCGCAGATTACAACCGACTGTTTCGATCCGGAAAAAGATCCTCAGGCTGTGCTTGATGGAGCGGAAGCTAAAATTTTTGGTATTTCAGAAGCGCGTATCAAGAATAAATTTGAATCGGTTCGAGATCTGCTGCCGCATACGTTTGTCGAAATCGAAGGGTACTCGAAGGGTAGTTTTAAAGGTGTCCAGACCGGTTTCAAGGAACTTGACGATATGACAACGGGTCTTGGCAAGGGAGATCTTGTCATTCTTGCAGGACGTCCGGCGATGGGTAAGACGGCATTTGCACTTTCACTTGCACTCAACACTGCTGTGCATCACAAGAATGCTACGGCAATTTTCTCTCTTGAAATGTCAAAAGCACAGCTCGTTCAGCGTATGCTCTGCTCCGAAGCGCGTGTTAATATGCATCAGCTTCGAAGTGGAACACTGCCAAAACGCGATCTTCCAAAGCTGAGTTTTGCGGCTGGACCGCTCTCCGAGGCACCGATCTACATTGACGATACACCGTCAATTTCGGTACTTGAGCTTCGCGCGAAGGCACGTCGTCTCAAGGCGCAGCATGGCCTCAGTCTTATCATTATTGACTATTTACAGCTTATGGGATCGACTGGACACATTGAGAGTCGTCAGCAGGAAATTTCTCAGATATCCCGTGCACTGAAGGGCGTTGCCAAAGAACTCGATATTCCGATTATTGCTCTTTCGCAGCTTTCCCGTGCAGTTGAAACCCGTACTGACCACCGTCCGCAGCTTAGTGATCTCCGCGAATCAGGAGCTATTGAGCAGGACGCAGATATTGTCTTGTTCGTTTACCGTGATGAAGTGTATAATAAGGATGATGAAAGTGTCAGGGGGCGTGGTGAGATTATCATCGGAAAACAGCGTAATGGTCCGATTGGTACTGCTCATGTTGCATTTGTAAGAGATTTTGCCCGTTACGAGAACCTGTCTGAACGGGTCGAGGAGAATAGCGGCTTTTGAATTTTGTACTTAGGGGAATTGCCACCGTTGGAGAGATCGCCCGTACAAGTGGACGATTATCAGGTGATTTTCTCAGGAGTGTTTATCGGTACTATCATTTGTTGGTTCAGACTTTTACCCGGATGCCGCTACTGTTTAAAAATCCGGATCTAACCGCTTCTCACATGTATACACTTGGAATCGAGTCTCTGCCGCTTGTAACAGTTATCGGACTTTTTCTCGGATCAGAAATTGTTATTCAGGGAATGTACCAGATGAGCGGGTTCATTCCAATGCGGTATCTCGGCGTTATTGTATGTAAAGGGATCACCATTGAATTGGGACCTGTGGTAACCAGCATGGTTGTTGCCGGGCGTGTTGCAACCGGCATTGCCGCTGAAATAGGTTCCATGAAAACGTCTGAGCAGCTTGATGCAATGCAGGTGCTGAATCTGGACGCAATACGATATCTTATTGTTCCTAAAACAGCTGCATGCATTGTGATGCTCCCGGTGCTGACAATCTGGGGTGAACTGATGGCGTTTACGGGATCAATTGTCAATGCTTATCTGACCGTTGATATCACCATGCAGACACTCACCAGCGGTTTTCGGCTTTTTTTTCAGGCTAAGGATCTTTTTATCGGTGTGTTAAAAACATCGGTATTTGGAATTATTATTGCCATTACCGGTGCGCATTTTGGTTTTGAAGCGCGCAGCGGAGCTGAAGGGGTTGGTGAAGCGACGACAAAAGCAGTTGTGGTTTCAGCCGTATTGATACTGATCTTTGATTTTGTTATGGCAGTTCTTGTATTGTAAAATGGATACACTATGCTGAAAATTGAACATTTGAAAAAACACTTCGGTTCGCAGACTGTTCTTGATGATATCAATCTTGAGATTCAAAAGGGACAGATTACCTGCATTATCGGGCAGTCAGGAAGCGGAAAAACTGTTTTGTTCAAGCATATAATCGGATTAATATTTCCCGATGGCGGAAGGATTCTTCTTGATAATGAGGTTATTTCTTCGCCGTCAATTACTGCAGTCAAATTTAACAAAACCAGAAAACGGTTTGGAATTCTTTTTCAGGGAGCTGCACTTTTCGATTCAATGAGTGTCGGGGAAAATCTTGCATTCCCGCTTCGTGAGCATACGACGATGACCGAAGGGGAGATTAACAAGCTGATTGGCGAAGCACTTGAAATGGTTGGATTGAAAGAAATATTTAAAAACAAGATGCCTGCAGAGCTAAGTGGCGGTATGCGAAGCAGGGTAGGACTTGCACGTGCGCTTGTTATGAAACCGGAAATAATGCTCTATGATGAACCCACATCAGCTCTTGACCCGATCATGACCGACAAGATTAATGACCTCATTCTAAGTTTACGTGAACGGCTTGGGATGACATCAATTGTGGTAACACATGATATTGGAAGTGCCTACAAAATAGCTGACAAAATCGCAATGATCCATGAGGGCAAGATTATTTTTGATGGTACTCCGGGGGAGATCCGAAAAACACATAATCCGTATATCCAGCAGTTTATCAAAGGGCAGCGCAAGATGCATTACGCTGTTGAGGACGAGGAGGCTTATGCCGGAACGGTGGATCTAAATCGTCTTAAAACTCAGGTTGCAGAACGTAAATTTAAAATGCCTGTAAAAGAAAATGAATAAAAAAGTTAAAACTGCTTATGTCTGCAATAACTGTGGTCAGGATTATGCAAAGTGGCATGGTAAATGTGATAGTTGCGGTACCTGGGATTCAATTACAGAAATAAAGATTTCCGGATCGTCAAAGTCCTGGACCGGGCAAAACAGGACATTATCTGCACCTCCTGTACCTCAGTTGCTATCATCATGTAAATCTGAAACAATGCCACGCACAAAGAGTGGCTTTACAGAAATAGATCGGGTGCTTGGCGGAGGCCTTGTTCGCGGGGCATTTATTTTACTGGGCGGAGATCCTGGTATCGGTAAATCAACTATACTGCTTCAGCTTGCAGCAAGATTTTCTGCACTTAAACAATCCGTATTGTATGTTACTGGTGAGGAATCTGCTGAGCAGGTTTCGATGCGGGCTGAACGCTTACAGGTGATTTCATCAGCGGTTAGAATTCTTACTGAAACGTCAATTGAATCGATACTGACGGTTTTAACAAATGATAAGCCGGGTATCGTTATTATTGATTCGATCCAGACAGTATTTACAGAGACAATTGAAAGTGCTCCGGGAAGTGTTTCGCAGATACGTGAAAGCAGCGCAATGCTGTTACGTCATGCAAAAACCACAGGAACAGTCTTTTTTCTGATTGGTCATGTTACCAAGGATGGATCCATCGCAGGTCCGCGTGTGCTTGAACATATGGTAGACACTGTACTTTACTTTGAGGGAGATTCATCAAACCAGTACCGGATTCTGCGTACAGTAAAGAACCGTTTTGGTCCGGCAGGTGAGATAGCACTACTGTCAATGGCCGACAGCGGGCTTCATGAGGTAACCAATGCATCCGAATTTTTCCTTATTAATCGTCATGAACCACAGATCGGTACTGCTGTTGCACCGATACTTGAGGGCAGCAGGATCATCGTCGTTGAATTGCAATCGCTTGTAAATCGATCGCATTTTGGACTTCCTCAACGGGTGGCATCAGGTGTCAATCCGAAGAAACTTGCGTTGCTGCTTGCCGTCCTGGAACGTCATGGGGGAATTCTGCTTGGTGATCATGATGTATTCTTCAATATTGCTGGTGGATTGACAGTATCAGAACCATCCATTGACCTGGGGATTGCATCAGCTGTATTATCATCATTCAGGAACAAACCGTTGCGCCGGGACCTTGGATGTGTTGGAGAGATCGGGCTTGGCGGAGAGATCAGGCCTGTTGTCAATATGAAGAGCCGCCTTAAAGAGCTTGCTCATCTGGGGTTTCGCGAATGCATTGTACCAAAACCGTCCGGAAGTGCTGATTGGTATTCAAATGACTATGGTCTTACCTTGATTTCCTGTGCGAAAATTGCTGATGTACAGCATGTGTTATTCTGATAATCAGATGTTCATCAGGTAAACAACCCGATTTCTTCTTATAATTTTGTTTGTCTACGAATTTACTCAAAAAAAACCATCTTTTTTAATAAAAAAGTAGAGTTTGTCGGAAATGAAGAGTATATTTTCAACATATATGCTAAAATATATGCTTTGTAAAAAAATTCCGGAGCGGCTTATTTTTAATAAACGGTTACCGGCTCACAGTTTACTTCGTCAGATTATCTGTTATTACAAACAGATCTTTGCAATGCATAATGTTTATGCAATAGCTGTCCGTTATATACAGTACATCAGTATAAACAGGCAGTCAGATTTCTTGTCAGGATTAAATCTTACATAACGATACTAAACCTGCGATGGAGGTCGTGGATGATTAAGAAAACTATTGTGTCAATAATTACATCAGCAGCTTGTTTTCTATCGATAGCACAGGAATCAGGTTCGTATGCATCTATTTTTACACCATCACAGAATCCGCTTTCCACCCGTGGTTTGAATTCTATTTATTCTGCAGAGGTTCTTGGAGAAGGCCGATTGAGTTTCACACTTTCATCTGCCTGGTATATGCAGAAGAAAAGTTTTATTCATGCACCTAATGATGGTGCGGATATTATTACAGGAACATTAAGCTCAGGTTTTGGTGTCAGTTCTTATTTCGATATTTACCTTGCATTGTCAGGTTATGGAATCAGTGGCTATTCCCGCGACAAGGATAATGGGGGAATAGGTACTTTTCGGGGTGGTATTCAGGGACGTCTGCCGCTTCCTGAAGATCTTCCGTTTTTCCTTGGTGCACGGGTAAGTATTCTTGGGGGAACCTCCTCGAATCAGATTAATGATAACCGCTCGGATGGGTTCAACTATTTCGAAACCAGGACCGGGTATGATTTTGAAGCAATTGTGATGCAGACGATCAGGTTTGGTGATGAGGGCATGTGTGTCAAGCTGCATTTAAATGAGGGGAGTGTGGTGACACTTCAGGATGAAAAAGATCATCTCCTTTTACTTGGCATGGGACTTCAATTTGATCCTCATAAAGCAATTACAATCGGTCTTGAGGTTAATTCGCGTACATCATTGTCGGATGCGGATTTTACCAAAGATCCTTTGATGATTACACCACTGTTACAGTTTCACACACCGGTAAATATGGACTTTGCAATTGGAGGAAACATAGCTCTTTCAAAAGATCGTGATACTGACAGGGCACTGGAACCGTTCAGATTTTTTGCCGGAATCAGTGCATCCTTTGACATGCTTGCAACAAAACGTAGAATTGCGCATGAACGTCACGTAAAAGACAGTCTTGACAGAGAGAATGAACGTAAACAGAGAGAGCTTGCAGAGAGTAAAAATATCGAACTTCAGGCTAGAGCAGACAGTATTGCTTCGAAAGCTAAAGCAGATTCGTTGCAACTTGTCCAACAGAGGGAACAGGAACGTTTACGTGCAGACAGCATTGCAGCAAAAGCTAAAACAGATTCAATACAGCTTGTTGAAGCAACAAAAAAACTCGAGGAGGAAAAGTCTAAACGTACTGATGCAGAAAAACAGCTTCTATCAACAGGATTACTGCTTCTTGATGCAGTTTATTTTGAATCAGGGAAATCAAGCATCTCAATCAACTCCGAACCATATTTAATGATTATAAGCAAAATGCTTCTCAAGTATCCTAAATTACTTATTGAGGTTAGCGGTCATACTGATAATGTCGGCAGTATGTCAATGAATATGACCTTAAGTAAGGCCCGCGCAGAAGCGGTGAAGTATTTCCTTATTCAATCGTCTCCGGAATTATCCAGCCGCATTACAGCAAGGGGCTACGGATCAAGTAGGCCAAAGGCAAATAATTCTTATGCAGAAGGGCGTAAAGTTAATCGCAGAGTTGAATTGCAGGTGCTTAACAAGGAAGTTTTGTTAGAATATAACAAATAGATATTTGAATTGGTTGCCTGGAGGTACATTACCGGCCTGTCAGGCAGATTTCAGAGTAATTCTCACCAATTGATCAAAATGACAGGCAGGAGATTGTGTCAGTGATATCTCCTGCCTTTTGTATTTGGTTAATGTTTTTTTGTCTTATTGTAAACATTGTCGTGTCAAAATTCAGGTGGGATTAGACTGATAAGTATAATGTTTTCACAAACATCATACTGCTATTATGTTAAGTATTGACATAGTCTTGTGCGGAATTTCGTAAATAAGGCGATTTTCCTGAAGTCCGTATAAAATACTCAGGAAACTCTGGTTTGATAAAAAAAAATGTTCATTTTACATAACTTCTGGCATTAGTACAATTTCCTAATTATTTTCAATGGTTAATAAAGAAATGAAAGAGGAATGCGAATGAATTCTATGTTTGAACAGCTTTGGAAAAAGTTTAGTAGTAATGATATATCAATTAGTGTTGCACTTGATGCTCATGTGGTGCGCTGCAAACGAAGAGATTTTGATATCATACCGTCACTGATTAAAGCAGGCAATACTGAAAAAGCACAGGATGTTCTGATTGAGATGATGCTTTCAACACCGGTATGGGATTCGTTGACTGCTATCAGTGTATCAAAAATGATTGCAGAGCTGTTTCTTGCAACCGGTAAATTTGAAAGTGCTGTTGAGTTTGCAGAGAAAGGGCTTGTTTGGGATCCTGCAAATCCTGAACTACTTCTTATTATTTGCAAAAGTACAGCAACATACGATATTGATAAGTGTTGTGGCTATTTTAATTTTCTTAAAGCTTGTGGTTACAACGAAAGTTTCTTTGATGGTTTTATGCCTCCTGAGGTAAGTAAGAAACCCAAAGAATATATAATTACTACGGATTCATTTAAAGTTTATACACCTGACGATGTTCTAAAATTGATGGTCTACCAGACTGCGTCGCTTGTTCGTCGTCCACTTTTTGAGACAATTGACACGCTCCGTGCACATGCCCTTGCTTGTATTGGGGCGGGAAATCTTAATCTTGCGCTTGTCGCTCTCAAGCTTGCAATATTCAGGAATAAGGATCCTTTGTATCTTAGCGGTCTTAATCCGGTTATCATTCAGATGAAAAACAAGTGGCTCCGTTGTCTTGAACAGTATGTTCTTGTAATGATCGAAAAGGATGCAAAAACGAAACTGCTTTATTCTGCTCATAAGTTTACCGAAAAACTCGTTGACAGACGTCACGCGGTAGAAGATCTTAACAGCGCAGGAAACAAAGCAGGATTATTCCTTATGGTAATGGATCCAGCACCAGAAATCAGTTTTCTTGCGTGTCAATATCTGATTGAGCTTGGTGACGAGAAACAGGTTAGAACCTATATCTCTGATGCGGTCATGACTGAACTGAAATATAAAGAGATGTATGGGGAACTCCGTCCTCAGCTCTTACAGCGTATCATGAAAAATCCGGGCGTAGTTCCATCTGCAGCGCCATCAGTGGTAAATCCTGATGCACCACTTGCTGAAGCAGCACCGGATCCTGATGCACCTGTAAAGAAAATCGTTCGTAAAAAGGCTGCATCTAAAATTGAAGAAGATGAAGAGGATGAACCGAAACCAGCAAAGAAAAAGCCCGGACGCAAAAAGAAAGTTGTTGAAGAATAAACCGTAGGGGCGAATCATCATTCGCCCAACACCATCATTCGCCCAACACCATCATTCGCCCAACACCATCATTCGCCCAACACCATCATTCGCCCAACACCATCATTCGCCCAACATTATATTGTTATACCCAAAAATACGATTTGTTGGTAAATAATGGGATGCACCATGACGCGGATATCATGATAGCGGTATGGTAACGAATGGTAATTCCCAACATTTCCAATAGGTTTGGCAAGGTTCACATTTTCTATTGAACATTCCGGCAATTATGTCCTCCGGATTTTTATTCCTCTGCTGTGAAGATATTCCTTGATTTCACGTATTGTATACTCGCTATAGTGAAGCATTGATGCAACAAGTGCTGCGTCAGCATGGCCTTCAGTGAGTACATTATAGAGGTGTTCCGGTTTACCGCCGCCACCGCTTGCAATTACAGGAATTGTTACCGCCTGGGCGATCATTCGTGTCAGATTGATTTCGTATCCTTCTTTTGTACCATCTGCGTCAATTGAATTGACGACAAGTTCACCGGCACCAAGTTGTTCTCCTGTTTTAGCCCATTCTATTGCGTCAAGACCAGTTTTATTTCTTCCGCCATGGGTGACAATTTCGTAGCCGGATGGAATATTCTCCGATACACCTGTTTTAAGAACATCCATTGACAAAACAACTGCCTGGGCACCAAGTGCAAGTGATGCCTCAGAAATAAGTGAGGGATTTGCAACCGCAGCGGTGTTTACATTTATTTTTTCTGCTCCGGCCATGCGTACTTTTGTGCAATCCTGTACAGTTCGAAGGCCGCCTCCAACAGAAAACGGGATAAAAATTGTTGATGCAACACGGCTGACAACATCAATCATGATATTGTGGTTGTTACTTGACGCTGTGATATCATAGAACACAAGTTCGTCAATACCCTCATCGTAATATTTCTTTGCTGTCACTACAGGATCACCAATATCGACAGTGTTGACAAACTTTACACTTTTTGCAAGTTTCCCGTCCCGTACATCAAGGCATGAAATAATTCTCTTGCTTAGCATTTATTTACCATTCCATTTCGAGAAGTTTGAAAGAAGACGTAGACCGGAAGGACCGCTTTTTTCAGGGTGAAACTGTGTCGCGATCAGATTGTTTTTTCCAAGAATAACGGGAAATTCGATCTCGTATTCTGCTGTCGCGATAATACAATCGGTATCGGATGGTACAGGGTAGTAAGAGTGTACAAAATAAAACTCATCATTTTGTGCAATCCCATCAAGTACAGGATGTTCTTTACGATAAGTTACAGCGTTCCATCCGATATGAGGAATCTTCAGAAGTGGATTACTCAGTTTGAACTTTGGGCAGAACCCGTCAAGAAGACCCAGGCATTGTGTATCACCCTCCTCTGATCTGGAAAGGATGATCTGTGTGCCCAGGCAGATGCCAAGTATGGGAATTCCCTTTGCAAATGCATCATGCAGTGCTTTGTCAAGTTTGCGTTCAAGTAGTGTCTTCATGGCTGATGCAGCGTGTCCGACACCTGGAAAGATCACCCGCTCTGCGCCGGTAATCACTGATGGATCAGGGGTAATGATATTTTCAAGCCCCAGATAATCCAGCGCACGCTTTACGGATGTAAGGTTCCCGGCCTCATAATCGACAATGGCGATCATTTTGTCAAGTCCTTGATAAATGCTATGTAGATTCGGAAGTTAATCCCGATTTCGTTTCCAATATATCTATAAAATACGTTTTGTGTAGAGGAAAGGAAATTTAAAACTCGTCTCGCATTGATCATATATTAAGTATGATTTCTATCAGGCAATAGATTATTTTGTAATAGTTACATAAACGCAGGATACGTAATTGTTGCTATTTATTTCAATTTTCTGGCACTACAATGGTAGATTATTCAAAAAAAGAGTATGAGTTCCCGCTTACTGTAGAGTTTGAGGATGTAGATTCCTACAAAATTGTACATCATACAAAATTTGTGGCTTATCTCGAGCGGGCACGGGTGCATTTCCTTACAGATCTTGGGTTCGATCTTCATCCCGGGAACATGAATATTGTTCTGTTCAGTCTTGATCTTCGTTTTAAAAAAACGGCTCAACTTCTTGATAATTTAGTTGTCAGCGTTTTTATAACGTCAATGGATGAGTTCAGGCTTGAGTTGGGATATAAGATTCGCAGGGGAAAGGAACTGCTGTTGCGTGCAACGAGTGGTATCGCATTTATGGATAGCCAGACACGTCAGATTGTTCCGGCTCCTGAAAAATATGCAGAAAAAATGCGCCAATTTATAATTGGTAACCGGAATTAACGATTCTTTTGCAGGAAGGATTATCGAGGGGGGGGGAATATGCGTGATTACAGGTACTATCTCTTTGATGCAGACGGGACGCTGATTGATACTACAGAGTTGATTTGGCGGTGTTTTGAGAATACTGCTAAAATAACCGGGCATAATCCGATCGGTCGGGAAACGGCGCTTAAATACATCGGATTGACATTACGTGATCAGATGACAGTTTATTTTGGCAAGCTTGACGATGAAGAATATGACAGATATCGGACACTTCACATGGATTTTCAGATGTCAGTTTACACTCAGTACCTTAAACTATTCCCGTGTGTTTCGGAAGCACTTGATAAACTGAAGCGTAATGGTAAAAAACTTGCAGTTGTTACATCCAGATTCAGAAATTCACTTGATGTCTATCTTCGGGAAACAGGAATCTATGACTATTTTGATGTAATTATTTCTCCTGAGTCAACAAAGCATCACAAACCGCATCCTGAACCTGCTATAAAAGCGATTGAAGAATTGAGCGCCCGGAAATCTGAAACATTGTTTGTTGGTGATGCTACATTTGATATAGAGTGCGGAACAAGTGCCGGAATTGATACTGCGTTTGTAAATTGGAGTGTCAATAATCATGCTTCACTTAAAAGGAACCCAACATGGTTTATTGACTCGATGGGAGATTTGATTATATGAACCTTATAAAATATTTTGCATGTATGACAGGTGTACTGTTTTTCATGTTGACAAACTGTAATAATGAGCCGACTTCAGTGATCACACCTGAAACGGTGATCATTCATGATACAATAACGATTCATGATACAATAACTAAAAGCAGCATTGCAGATAAATACTATACATTTGCAGCGCAGGGGCTGGAGCAGTATCTTATTTATCGTGACCGGTTACTATCAGATCTGTATGCCTTTTCCTGTCCTGAATCACTTTACAGTTCAGTTAACGACAAGTATACTATCTATTACAATGTCGAAAATGCCCGAATGTATAGAAAATCCCAGACAACATCATCAAGCGGTTTCGGTATACGCATGAATATTGATTCTATTAATCGCGGCTTTCTGATAAAGAATGTGTATGCTGGTTCCCCGGCAGCATCAGCGGGTTTAAAGGATCTTGACACTCTTGTTGCTGTTAATGGTATTGATGTTATCGGTATAAGTTACGATTCATTGAAAGTTATTCTAAAGTCAATTAGTGCGGGTGTTCCGACTGTATTAAAAGTAAGAAGGTTAGCCGGGCTGTTCGAATTTACGCTCAGTAAGGGTGAGTATCTTGCTCCAACAGTGTTTACAGATTCCTTGAATTCTACCACAGTGCATATTGCGATAACATCATTTTTGCCATCTACCATTATGGAGGGTGGAACTGCTGCTGAATTTTCTTCTGCGGTAAATCGTTCCATTTGGGCTCAAAATATTATTCTTGATTTACGGGGAAATGGTGGCGGACGTATTTCACATTGTATTGATGTTGCGTCTCATTTTGTACTAGAAGGAGACACTCTTGTAAGTATGAACTACAGAAGTTTTTTTAAAGGTACAGATATCTATGTGACCGCAAAAGGCGCATACCTGGCTGATGGCACCCCGGATTTACTGTACAAGAATATTTTTGTTCTATGCGATTCCAATAGCGCAAGTGCATCGGAGATTGTTATTGCCGGATTGAAAGCATCCCGACCTGATATCAAACTTATCGGAACAGTTACATTTGGTAAAGGGATAGGACAGAGCATATTACTTGGTCCTGATTCTGTTCAGGCAAAAGTGACATCTCAGATGTTTGTACGTCGTGATGGTACCTCGTATCATGGAAAAGGGATCATTCCGGATATTCTTACGAGTTCAAAAGATGCATTGAATAAGGCTATTGAAATAATAAATGGATCAAGCCTTGCTAAAAAGGGGTATAATCCCCCCCGGTATGAATCACCTGATGAACTGCTTGTAAAACCTCTCAATGATGTTCTGATAGAAGAAACGGAATTATAATGAGTATCATTTCTTTAAAAGCGATTGAAAAAAAATTTGGAAAAGTCACGGCACTTAACAATGTATCTCTTGACATTGAAACTGGTGAGTCGTTTGCACTGCTTGGACCTAACGGTGCCGGTAAGACATCAATTATCCGTATTCTGCTTGGGTTTACAAAACAGGATTCCGGTACTGCAAGTATCAACGGTATTTCCTGTTCAGATATTGAAGCCCGCAGGGGTATTGGCTATCTTCCGGAAAATTTAAGAATTCCACCGTTTTTAAGTGGTCGGGAGTTCCTGAAAAGAAATGCAGAACTGTTTCAGATGACCAGGATGGATGCAGATAAAGCGATTGACAATGTGCTTGAGATCACCGGCATGAAGGAACGCGCAAATGAAAGAACCGCAAATTATTCAAAGGGAATGTTTCAGCGTATCGGGCTTGCTGCATCGCTGCTGAATACACCAAAACTGCTTATTCTTGATGAACCCACAAATGGGCTTGATCCGATTGGCATGAGGGAGTTCCGTTTGATTCTTGAACGTCTGAAAGTTGATAAGGTTACAATTCTTCTGAATTCTCATATACTTTCCGAAGTAGAACGTATATGCTCATCAGCAGCAATTATGAACAAAGGTTCTATTGTTGTAAAGGATACAATAGAAAATCTTGTCAGGGATGGTGAGTCGCTCGAGGATGTCTTTGTCAGGGTTGTCTCGGGTCCGGCTTTGCCAAACTGAATACAAATGTACTGAAGATTGCAGATAATTCTGATTCTTTTAGCCAGAAAAATTCAGAATACGCTACCTCCGTAAAATGAAAGCATGCCTCAGGTAGTAACTATGATTACCATTTGCAGAATAATTATTGCTGCACTTACCTGAGGAAAAAATCAGCCATCACAGCACCAAGTGCCATCAAATAAAACATCCCGTCAGTCAGCATTATAAACAGTGTGTTACGCTTTTGATGAATATTTGAGTTCCATCGTATAAAGACAAAGGTATAGAATAGTACCGGTATCTGGAAAAAGAACTGTATCGCTTTTGTACTTTTGTAAACACTGAGACCAAGCACTGATGGTACAATGAGTAATGCTGCAAGGCAGATCCAGATCATCAGAAGCATGACTTTACGGGCACGTTTCTCGCCGATGATGGTTATAAGTGTTTCACGTCCCATTATCCGGTCGCCCTCAATATCACGGAGATCAAAAATAAGTGATCGTAAATAAGCAATGATAAAAATCCACGCAAAAAGGGCAATACTCAAAATATCAATGGTAAAGGTATTTGCGAGTACCCGGGGCATGAACGTAAGAACTGTGCACCATGCAAGAGCAATAAAAAGTTCTCGTGATGTAGGGATATCTTTAAGTGTTTTATAAGGCAGTATATGTTGTAAAAACGAAGGAAGAATTGACATGTGATAAGCCAGGCCTGCAAGCGTTGCAAACAGCATAAGGTAGAAGAGGTTTAACGAATAGAATGCACAGAATCCCAGCGTGAGTAATATTACAAAAGTAACGATAATGTAAAATATGCGTTTATGAGCATGATAAAAATGATACCGGCTTATTCCATGATGCTGTGTTTTTTCGATGCTTGCGAGACTGTTCCAGAGATACATTGTGAGAAAATAAGTAAATGCGATCAATCCACCGGTCAGGTTAAAATCAAATCCCTGAAGATAGCACGATGCATAATATACAGCAACAGCACCAAGGGAAACAAAAATATTCATGTTTGCGAAAATGTCAAGCATGTACAGCAGTATATTCTTAATGCTTCGTCTGCGGGTTTGTGACATGAACTGAATATAATCATGTACCCGTTTTATCATCCAGGTTGGCGTTGATGCACCTGCTGTAATACCTATTGTTTTACATTGCGAGATAGAATCCCAATTGATTTCATTCTCAGTTTCGACGTGTTGTGTGATTTTACCGCAATCTGTTCCGATTTTAGCAAGTCTCTGGGTATTAGCACTGTTCTTTCCCCCGACAACAATAAGAGCATCAACCTGTTTTGCCAGTTCTTCAGTTTCCGCCTGGCGCTGATCAGTGGCAGCACAGATCGTTTTCTTAATAACAACTTCGCTTGATGTAAACCTTTTCCGTACGGCATCTGCGATGGTGTCAAAGAGGATCCGGTCAAAGGTTGTCTGGGAGACCAGACACACTTTGTCAAGATCAGGTAATTTTGCAATGTCATCAACGGTCTGCACAAGGTACCCGGATTTCCCTGCATAACCCATAAGTCCGATAACTTCCGCATGCCCTTCATCGCCGGTAATGACTATTGAAAAACCCTGTTCCCTGAATCGTTCAATTACTTTGTGTACAGTTTTTACTTTAGGACAAGTTCCATCAATGATCCTGTGCCCCTGAGTGCTGTATTTTTTCTGCATTTCAGGCGGTATGCCGTGTGCTCTTACGAGTAAAGTAGCTTTTCCGGTTGTGGGTTTGTTTTCATCAAGTGTTGTTACACCCCGCTGTTTAAGGACTTCAAGTGTCTGTTTATTATGAATAAGTGGTCCCAATGTCTGAATCCCATGCGATTCTTTGCCAGAATGTTCGAGGGCAAGGTCAACAGCCCGTTTTACACCCATACAGAAACCTGCAGTTTTTGCAACAATAATCTTCATTAATACTCCTGTTGTATGAGTAAAAAATAGATTCGGACACCTGAATATTTAATTGAAAAATCATGATTGTAAAAAAAATGTGCATAAGTCATTTTCTATACTATGCCTGATACAATACTACTGAATGAAGTAAAAAAAACGTTTGGAAACCATACCGTTTTAAATGGCGTATCACTTCAAGTCGATAAATCAGTCGCTTATGGGCTGGTTGGGCTTAATGGTGCAGGCAAAACAACACTGTTACGGCTGATGCTGGGCATTTTGAAAACAGATTCCGGGACTATAGCCATTAACGGTTTTAATCCATGGAATCATAAGGTTGATTTTTATACGCGGCTTGGTGTGGTACTTGATCATGATGGTTTTTGGGGAAATTTGACAATTAAAGAGAATCTGAAAATATTCTCTGCAGCAAAGAAGCTTACCTGGTCTGAAACGGAGAAGTATATTACTCAATTCTGGAGTGATACGGTGATTGCAACTGCCGATAAAAAGGTTAAGCATCTTTCACGTGGACAACGGGTGCAGTGTTCCCTGTGCAGAGCATTCCTTGGATGGCCAGATGTACTTCTGCTTGATGAACCGGCTGTAGCGCTTGACATGACAGCATATGCACACTTCAGAATGATAGTAAAGAATGCCAAAGAACGCGGTGCTGCATTGATAATCAGTTCACATCAGCTTGATACTATTGATGACCTGTGTGACAGAGTAGGGAATCTCAGCAGCGGGATACTCGATGATTTACAATGTGGAAATCGCGGGCATGTGCGGTGGCTTCTTTTTACATCAGCTATTTGTGATTGTCTACCGTTACTTTCTGAATGCGGCTGTACGAATATAAACAGCAGTAATGGAAGATGGGATTTTCTGGTAAATAATCCTCAGACGACAATCCCGGCGATAGTTGAAAAGATGGTCAGGTGTCAATATCCGGTGTTTGAAATCAGACCGGAAACTACAGGATTCAGTGATACAATACGTTCAATATATACAAAACAGAATTAAAAGCAAAAAAATCCGGTAATTGATATATGGGTGGATTCAAAATCGTATTTGCAAAGGAATTGAAGTGTTTTGCGGGGGCAGACCGTGGAATGTTTATACTGTATAGTGTTATTGTCATAGTATGGAGCGCGCTTCTTGCAACAAGATCTTCCGAATCATTTGACAGTGGACCGTTGTGGCTTGTGTTTTTTTCCATTGTCATAACTGCAAACTTTTCAAATTCAATATTTGTTTCAGAACGGACTAATGGCTCTCTGGAAATTCTGATTACTTCTGGATTGTCAAGAAATGCGGTGCTTTATGGAAAAATGTTTTTTATAATCACGATGAGTGTACTGTTTGGAACAGTTTGTATCATATTTTCTCTATTCCTTGATAGGTATATCTTTTATAATTCAATGCCATCAACTGGTATTGAATCATTTTTACTTTATACCTCATCAACATTTTTAAACGTCGCTGCAAGTGCCTACTTTTCAATTAAGCTTACGAATCAGCGATTGCTTCATTTTGTTAACATGTTTGTTTTAGGTATATTTGTCAGTATATATTTGACGCTTGCTCAATTTATTACGATGTCAATTTATTATCTTATCGGGGCTATGTTTGTTTCCGGTGCAGGTATTTGCTGGCGTGCACAGAAATTGTATCATAGCGAAAAAATAATACAATCAGTCTCTATCTAACCAGCCGGTTACTGCGAAATTCCGGAGAATGTGATTACAGTGGTCGGGGTTAAACAAACATACCGGTTCTTTTTTTTGCTTTATCAATACTGATTCCTTTTCTCTTTGCAAAATCTGCAATCTGGTCATCACCAATCTTTCCTAATGAAAAGTAGTGTGATTCTGGGTTTGCAAAATAGTACCCGCAAACTGATGCTGCTGGTTGCATCATATGTGATTCTGTCAATGTTATGCCAATCGATTTTTCGACACCAAGCAGGTCAAATATCTGTTTTTTTTCTGAGTGATCAGGGCAGGCCGGATAACCAGGGGCCGGACGGATTCCTTTATATTTAACGTGAAGCATGTCTGAAATACTTATTGACTCGTCAGCTGCGTATCCCCAGAGTTCCTTTCGCACAACCTCGTGAAGCATTTCGGCAAAGGCTTCTGCGAGACGATCTGCGAGGATCTTTACCATAATGGAGTTATAGGAATCGCTGTCTTTTTCAAATCGTTCAACAAGCATGTCAACGCCAAATCCGGTAGAAACTGCAAAGAATCCCAGGTAATCAGTAATTCCTGATGACTCAGGAAGAATAAAGTCAGCAAGTGAAACATTTGGTTTGTTATTTGGTTTTACTATCTGCTGACGAAGACAGTGAATCTCTGTAAGTACTCTGTTTTTATCTTCCGATTCGTAGACGTTAATGGAATCGTTGTTGTCACTGTTTGCCGGGAATATTCCAAGAATGCCCTTAATTTGCAGTGTCGTATTCTTAAGTAAGTCATGTAACAGATCCTGTGCATCATTGAACAGCTTCTTAGCCTGTTCGCCTTCGTTAGCATCATCAAGAATATATGGATACGTACCTTTTAATTCCCAGGCCTTGAAGAAAAACGTCCAGTCAATATAGGGCACCAGTCTGTCAATAGTGCAATTTGTAAATGTAGTAATTCCTGATTTATTCGGTTTTAATGGTTTGTATGTTGTTGTATTGACAAATTTTAATGAACGTGCTTTTTCAAGGGAATGAAGCAATTTTTGAGTATCGTTTTGAGAATAGGTATTGCGCAATTCTTCATAATCACGATTAGTATTTTCAACAAATGATTGACTTGACGAAGAGGTGAGGAGTTGACGGCATACCTGTACCGCAAGTGATGCATCTCTGACGTACATTACCGGGCCACTGTATTTGGGTGCGATTTTCAGGGCGGTATGAGCTTTTGATGTCGTTGCGCCGCCTATTAAAAGGGGAATGGTGAAGTTCAATCGCTCCATTTCGGATGCTACATATGACATCTCTTCCAGTGATGGTGTAATAAGTCCGCTTAATCCGATAATGTCAACATTATATTCCTTTGCTTTTTGCAGAATATCGTTACAGGGTACCATGACACCAAGATCAATTACCTCATAATTATTGCACTGTAAAACAACGCCGACAATATTCTTGCCGATATCATGAACATCACCCTTGACAGTTGCGAGCAAAATTTTTGGTTTTGATGTACTAAGTTTGGCAGCAGTCCTGCGGGATTCTATAAATGGCGTAAGGTAGGCAACTGCTTTACGCATAACCCGAGCACTCTTGACAACCTGCGGAAGAAACATTTTTCCTGATCCGAAAAGTTCACCGACAACATTCATTCCGTTCATCAGCGGACCCTCAATGATCTGGATTGGATCATCATAGGTATCCAGTGCCTCTTTTGTATCATCATCAATAAATTCGGTGATACCCTTTACAAGTGAGTGGGAAATCCGCTTTTCAAGCGGATCATTACGCCATTCAAGTTTATCAGTAGTTTGTGACTGTGCTTTTTCAGAGACTGTTTCAGCATATTCAAGCAGCCGTTCAGTTGCATCACTATGACGGTTAAGCAGAACATCTTCCACATGTTCTCTTAAGTCAACAGGAATTTCATCGTAGACCGCAAGCTGGGTTGGATTGACAATTCCCATATCCATACCTGCTTTAATCGCATGATACAGGAATGCCGCGTTTATTGCTTCACGAACGGTAGAATTTCCACGGAAGGAGAACGAAACGTTACTGACACCGCCGGAAACCAGTACACCTGGTAAATGCTCTTTTATCCACGATGTCGCTCTGAAAAAATCAAGTGCATAATTTTTATGTTCATCAATTCCGGTACCGACCGCAAATATATTCGGATCGAGAATAATGTTGTCAGGTGTTATGTTTAATCTGTCAATTAACAATCTGCATGATCGCTCACTGATTGCGATTTTACGTTCAAATGAATCTGCCTGACCTTTTTCATCAAAGGCCATTACAACCATTGCCGCACCATAACGCCTGATCGTTTCAGCTTTTTCGATAAACGCAGCTTCACCCTCTTTTAAACTGATTGAATTGACAATGCATTTTCCCTGGACACACTGTAACCCTGCTTCAAGAACCTCCCATCTGGATGAATCGATCATGATGGGGATAACTGAAATATCAGGTTCAGAACCAATCAGGTTGAGAAATGTAGTCATTGCAGTCAAACTGTCAATCATTGCGTCATCCATGTTGATATCAAGAATCTGTGCACCACCATTTACCTGGTCACATGCAACCTGTAACGCTTCCTCAAATGAACCCTGTGCAATCAGTTTTTTGAACTTCGCGGAACCTGCAACATTTGTCCGTTCACCGACATTTACAAACAATGAGGAGTCATCAACAATAAGAGGTTGAAGTCCGCTGAAACAGGAACGTTTTTTCTTTGCAGGTACTTTCCTTGGCGTAATACCATCAAGAGTTTCTGATAGTGCCTGTATATGTTCAGGTGTTGTACCGCAACAGCCGCCTGCGATATTTATTAATCCGTCAAGAGCAAAACTTCTAATGGTCGTTGCCATCTGTTCAGCGGTTTCATCATAGCCGCCAAATGCATTTGGAAGCCCGGCATTGGGATGAACACTTGTTCTGCAGGTTGCTTCGTGATGAAGTTCGGTGAGAAACGGACGCATCTGTGCTGCACCCAGAGCACAATTGAATCCGATTGAGATAGGTGAAATATGTGCCACTGAATGGTAAAAAGCAGCGGGAGTCTGGCCGCTTAACGTGCGACCGCTCAGATCGGTGATTGTTCCTGAAATCATTACCGGGTAACTTTTTTTCCGGTCATCAAAAAGCTTGAACAGAGCATAGATAGCAGCTTTTGCATTCAATGTGTCAAAAACAGTTTCAATGAGTAAAATATCCGCGCCGCCATCAATAAGTCCGGAGCCTGCAGTGTAATAGGCATCCGCGATTTCCGGGAATGTCACACTCCGGTATTCCGGTCTGTTGACATCAGGAGAAATTGATAGCGTTTTGTTTGTCGGCCCAAGGACACCGGCAACAAAGCGGGGTTTTAATGGATTCCTTTTTGTAAATTCATCTGCGGCTGTTCGGGCAAGTTTTGCGGATGTAACGTTGATTTCATACGAAAGAGGTGAAAGATTATAATCTGCTTGTGATATTGCATTGGCATTGAATGTGTTGGTTTCAATGATATCTGCACCAGCACTGAGATACTGAT
Organism: Fibrobacter sp.; assembly: GCA_012513915.1. GTDB lineage: Bacteria > Fibrobacterota > Chitinivibrionia > Chitinivibrionales > Chitinispirillaceae > JAAZBG01. Next base: position 30,242 of record JAAZBG010000099.1, on the reverse strand, counting down.
GGTGAATATCGGTGATAATATCCGGCTGTGTAATTGACAAAATGTCGTTATTGCCTTTTAGATCACAGTCGTGATCTGAAAAACGTTTTCCACGGAAGTCTGATTCAACCGGGTTTACCTTTTGTATCATGGTTCCCAGCGCACCATCAAGAATCATAATTCTTGTATCAAGTATGTCATAAATTGTCATATACACCTGTTTATGTTTGAGGTAGATATACTCAGAATAGAGAATGAATGCTGTTTTCAGGTATGAATTCAGCAGACCAGTTAAAGAGGCAGTTCGCAGTGGATAAACAACAGTATTGCCTGATTCGTTATCACATTTTACTAAGGATTGACTTCATGTTTTGCTTCATAAGCATATTCATATCCCATAGCGCCAGGCCATAGGGGATTTCTGTTCTTTTTGCGTAACGCTTGATATATTCGACATTTTTTATTTCAGTTCTCGGAGTTTCAAGGGATAATCCCTTAATGGTAATAGTGCCGGTGACTTTTAGTCCCATTTCATCGGTAATATCAACTGCTGCATTGGCGACAGTAAGATCTGCGGTAATCATGAAGTCAGGTGGAACATTTGGCTTTGTATCAACAACAAAACAGGAATCTTTGAGATATTTTTTCAGAACAGCATCGCTAAGAAATTCCGGAGGAAGTGACAGGTCTGAACCGGATGAAATCTTATAGTCGAGTGAATAAGTCGGCTGAATTACCTTAAACATAAATGTTTGAGTATGACCATCCTTGACCTGGATTTTTAAATCGGTAAGTGTTATGGAAACCGGTGCACCTATGGTTTTTCCGATATCAGGTGTAAGCGAGTAAAGAGTACCATTGGATACAAGAGGGATCATCATATCCTTAAGAGTCAACTGTCCCTGATCATCAGTAACGCCGGCATAGATATATTTGCCAGATTGTAAATACCCGCAGAACCACAAATCATTGATCGGTGTACTGTCAAGTACTGCTGTCACGATTGGCGGCTGATCAACAGCCCTTCCGATTCTTCCCTGCAATATCATGTCAGATGACTGGATTTTTAACCGGTTGAAAAGATTATGAACGATTTTCTGGGTTTCTTCGACAACTGTCACGCCTGTGGCTTCATCAAGGATGATCGGTTCTCCAAAATGACCATAAGAGTAGCAATATGCTATCAGTGCTGATTTGAAATACGCTGCATTGTTACTGTCTTTCTCAGCGTTCTGCATGGTGATGATATTCCTGCGAACAAACTCTTCAGATGCTCTGTCGAATGAATTCAAGGCATCATCGGCAGCAGCTTCAGTTACCGTATAAAAAATTGACAATTCGCGACCTTTAAATGATGACTCCTCTTTGCCATGGTTGATACATGAGTCGGTGAGAATTTCTATCGCAAGATTTGTCAGAACGTTTGTTGTATCAAATTTGAATTCGTGTGAGGTTTTCAGCCAACTGATTATTTCATTTTTCAGCATTGTGCGTGCACCAGCCTTTACAATGTTGATCTGATCACCGGTTGCGGGGCCTTTCAGTGTGATAGTAAACGATCCAGTGAGACTCTGAGCTGAAAGCATGGCTGCAAGAAGTAAAAAAACAGCAGTGATTTTTGGGGCGATTTTCATTTTTTTCTCCTTATACTGGTGTTTGTTTGCAGATAAAAAGTATCAAAACAAAACCCTGTACCGTTACATAAATCCTACTTAACAGGTGATATATCAGACTGCTTGTGCGGAACGTTCTGATTAAAAAAAGCAGAGAACACTTACGCACTGTTCTGGAATGAAATATTTCAAAAAATAAATAAAACGGGAACGTAATACAATATATAATGTATAAATTAAAGTGTTCGTATCTTCGTATTAATATTCAGAAAAACAGTGGTATGCAAATTTGAAGAAAGAATTAGAACACCTGTATACGGAAGTCAACATTCATTATCAGGGGGAGTTTGGATGCATCCGGCAGAATTGTTGCCAAAAATAACGTTGAAATGGATTTGTATATTTAAAATCGATGATTTTTCAGCAGTTATAGCGCTGGTATAGTGCTGCAATATTGCTCATTATGTCAATTGTCTGAAATACATGTCCAGGCAGGAACGAATATAGAGGGGGCGGAAATGCCCGCCCCCGAAAAACTTTTTTATCGTTTTAGAATCAGGGAACTTTTTTCATAACCATCTCGGCCAGCTCTTTTGCCTGTTGCATTGTCCGGGCTTCTGCATAACAGCGGATAATCGGCTCTGTATTTGATGATCTCAGGTGAACCCATCCATAGTCGCGGATAATCTTCATGCCATCAAGGTTATCCCGTTTTTCATCTGCGAAAACAGTATTAAGTCTGTCAATTATTGCTGCCGGATTTTTACCTTCACAGGCAATCTTCTCTTTTACTATCGCATAAAGGGGCCATTCGTTTGCAAGCTTCGATAGCCGTTTCTTCTGTTTTGCCATTAATTCGAGAATTAAAGCAATTCCAGCTAAACCATCACGGGCACAACTGATTACCGGATAGATCACTCCACCGTTACCTTCACCACCAGCCAGACAATTATTTTTCATCATGCCTTCAACAACGTTTGCCTCGCCGATTTTTGTCCGGATCACACTTGTTTTGTATTTTTTTGCCACATCGTCAATGAGCATTGATGTTGACATGTTGGTAGCTACCGGTGTTGCTGCCCGACTCAGCAGATTATCAAGTGCAAAGACCAGTGTCATCTCTTCAGAAATTTCTTCCCCGTTTTCACCCATTGTGGCAAGTCTGTCGGCATCAGGATCAAAAACAAACCCGCCCCAAAGGCCATTATTGTTTTTTAGCAGGGATGCAAGATCGCCAAGGTGTTCCGGCCGTGGTTCCGGATTATGCACAAAATCACCATCAAGTTTATTGTGTACACCTATCCACGTTACAGAGAGCTTGTCAAGCAGCTTTGGAAATACTGCTGCTGCTGCACCATTTATTGAATCGATTGCAATGGAGATGCCGGCATTTCTGATAAGGTCAACATCAATGTTGCGACATATTTTCTCAATGTGAATAACCGCAGCGTCAATAGTCTCTGCCGGTTCAGCTGCCGATTTGTTAATAATTTCTATTGGATGGTAATCGTTATTAAAAAATGCATTATAAACAGAATCACACTCGCTGCCCTTAAAAAGGCGGCCGGTTTTATGTACCATTTTATAACCATTGTATTGACCGGGATTGTGGCTTGCAGTAAGGATAATTCCTGCGTTTGCTCCAAGCGCCGGCACTGCAACACACGTCGTCGGGGTTGGAGCTATGCCGATATTAACCGGTATACCGCCAGCAGCCCTGATTCCTCTGCATGCTGCTTTCATGAAACTTTCACCGGATGGGCGCGTATCGCGGCCAATGACAATTTTTCCACCACCAGCCTGTTTTGTTTGAATAAACGCGATTTTTGCAACAAAGTCTTCATCAATTGTTTTTCCAACAACTCCACGAATTCCTGAAACTGACATAATAGGAAGGTTTGACATAATTACTCCTTGTTAATCATGCAGCATAGTCATTTGCAATGCGTGCAGGCATTTAAATTATTAATCTGTTATAGTGCGCCGCGATGCTCTGCGGGTATAAGGTTCAAGGTAGAACCGATAGCTCTGTACTGAGGGTATTGCATTTGTGTCTGGAGCAGGTTTGCTTCAAATCATACAATTTTACCAATTGCAAACTGCCTCTTGATGAAAAAGATTTAATTATTTGCGTTTCTGTTGTAAAATAGATAATTTCATGTATTAGAAACAGTTTATTTCAACGCAAAGCCGGTTTTACCGGAAATATATACAACAGAATGGTTGATTTTAATAATTGCTTGATTATAAATTTGTTAAAGGTACCAATAATTGTTTTTATTTAATGGGGTTGTAGTGTGCATATAGAGATGCTTTGGACTATTCCAATTGTTTCCTTTGTAATTTTTGTAGGAATTGTTTTCTATTTCGCTCAAAAGAAAACGCTGCAGAGTGATTTAAAAAGTGAGGTTCTGAAATTTAACAACGGAACAATCTCACTGACTCCGCATCTTTCTTCCGAGGTTAAGCTTCAGGAACTGGAAAAAGCGATCTCTGCAGTAACAGATTCTATCAATAATCAACAGAATGTTATTGATGATTTCAAGCGGGAAAAAATCGACTGTTCTTCAGAAATCAACGATTTAAAAGATAAGTTACGAGAGCTCTACAAAGAATATGACATCGTTGTCAGCGAAAATTATTCATTGCGGGCTAAACTTAAAAAACTGAAAGAAGATAAAAATAGCCAAAATATTGAACTTCCAGGAAAAGTACCAAAAGACATGAAAAATGATTTATCAAAGGTAGCTGACAGTTCTGATAGCGATGACATAGAGATAACGCAGGATAAGGTCAACCTTAAACTCTATGAAGATACCCGCATAATGAGTGTTACAACCCTTAATGAGGATTTCCAGCATACAAATGTTAATTTCTGATTATTGATTCCCTGACCGTTCTGTTTTTCTCCATATTCAATCGAATATCTACCGAAATTGATCTCTTTTATCAACATTATTCTCAAGATATCCACTATTTTCTGATTATTTATTAATCGGTTACACTGATTATTTATTTGTAAAGGGAGATGCATCTGCATTCTGGCGGAATGCCTCCTGATTGTAGTAACAACAGTACTACAAAATGTTTTACCCGTGCTGATCATGCTCAGCTACATATAGTGTATGGCGGTGTTTGCGTACTACTAATAGAAATCGCTAAAAACAATTAAAAAATCCCGAATAAAAAAAACAGTTTTCGCTTAAAAAATAATTGAAAAATCTTGACAATGAACGGTGAATTGAAGTATTCTAAGGGGTAAAAGTGTGTAATTGTGGGTAATTGTGGGAGAATGTGGCGATGACACGGTTTCTTGGAAGATTTGACTACTCGATTGATGCAAAGGGTAGAGTAAATATTCCGGCCAAATTCAGGAAGGCGATGAGTCCTGAGGCTGCAGAGACTGTTATTATCAGCCGCGCACCTGGTGGATGTTTGCGGGTGTATCCTAATGATGAGTGGGCAAAAATTGAAGCAGATATCACTTCAAGGCCCGAAACACCGGAAACGTTACGGCTCAAACGCTTATTGTTCAGCACAATTTCTGAATCAGTATTTGACGCGCAGGGAAGAATTACGTTGACACCTGCACAAATGGCAATCGCCGGCATTACAAAAGAGGTTACCCTTGTAGGTCAGGGTAATTTTATTGAAGTCTGGGATACTGCAAAATGTGATGCATCTCTCGAAGCCGATGACGAAAATTTCGATACGATATTCTATGAAGCAGTAAAAAGCAGTGTTGATAAAAAATGAATAATCAGGAATTTTATCATGAGCCGGTATTAAAAAAGGAGATTATCAGCTTACTCGTAACTGATAAGAAGGGAATATATCTGGATTGTACGCTGGGAGGTGGTGGCCATTTCCGGGCGGTTGCAGAGTGTCTTGAACCGGGAGCAACAATGATCGGGATTGATCGCGACAGTGACGCAATACAGTGGAATCTAAGAAATCCACTGCAGACATCATCCAGGGTGATCATTGAGCAAAGCCCTTTCTCTGAATTTGACAAAGTATTGGAACGGCATGCTATCAGTGCTGTTGACGGGATGCTGCTTGATCTAGGAGTTTCATCCTGGCAGATCGATAACAAAGACAGAGGATTCAGTTTTATGGGTGATGGAGAACTTGACATGCGAATGAATCGCAATAGCGGTATCAGTGCTGCAGAGTTTATTGCATCAAGCAGTGAAGCTGAGTTGTGTACTATTCTTGATAGATACGGTGAAGTACAGAATGCAAAACGTATGGCCAGAACCATTAAGCAATGCAGTCATCCGATTGTGACAACATTTGATCTCAGGAATTGTTTGATAAAAGAGTACGGGCCCAATTTAAAATACAAAGTTCTTGCCAAGGTATTTCAGGCTATACGGATAGCGGTGAATGATGAACTGGGGGAGTTACAGCGGTTTCTTGAAAAATCGGTATCATTCCTTAAACCATCCGGACGCATTGCAGTTATGGCGTATCACTCCCTTGAAGACCGTATTGTAAAGGAATTTTTCAGAGCTGGCGAACTGGGGTGCATCTGTCCGCCATCACAACCGGTATGCACCTGTAAAAAAGTTGCATCACTTAAGCGGGTAACCAGAAAGTCACTGCAGGCTGATGATGCAGAGATTGCCCGTAATCCCCGGTCTCGAAGTGTACGGGTAAGGGTTGCAGAAAAACTGAGTAACAGAAACAGGTACATATGAAAAAAATTAACAAAAAAAAGATACCATCAAAAACAGAACCTATTGTTAAGGTCCGTTTAATGCTGATCGGGCTTGCAATATTAGGTCTGATTATTTCCGGGCCGTTATTAATTGTGACAAAACAGGTATATATTACTAATGTGTCAATGAAGATGAATGCGCTGTCTGATACGCTGAAAGTGCTTGATAAAGAAATTGCCGCTTTGCAACATGATGTAGAAAGACTTTCTGATAACAGCAGGATTGAAACATTCGCACGTCATCATTGCAAACTCGAATATCCCAATGTAAATCAAATTGTTATTGTAAAGATGAAATCCGGCAGTGATAAAGTCGAAACGGTTACTCTTGCATCTGTTCTGAATGTCATTAACAGATCACTTGGAGTACGCAACTGATGAGTAAACTGAAAATTCGTTTGCTTCTGGTCTGCATGGTTTTGGGGCTTGGAGGAGCTGCAGTAATTTTCAGATTGTTTACGATTCAGGTTCTTGACAGTAAGAGATATTCAGAACGAAGCCGCAACCAGAGTCAGTTACGACAGATACTCATTGCAAAGCGCGGTACAATTTACGATTGTAATGGAAAAATGCTCGCATTGACAACAGAAAAGAAAATCATGTTGAAACCGGATGGGACAAAAGCTGGTGCACGTTCGACAAACAGAATTTACCCATTGGGTGATATTGCCGGAAGTGTGCTTGGATATGTCGGGCGTGATGGATACGGACTTGGAGGTGCAGAGTTAGCATTTGACAACTACCTCCGTGGAGAAGACGGATGGATAATACTTCAGAAGGATGGAAAAAACCAGCGGTATCGTAAAATCGGGCTGCCGGAGCGGGATCCGGTACCCGGGGATGATGTTTATCTGACGATTGATGCAAATATACAAAAGATAACGCAGGCTGTACTTAAGAAAACCGTCGAAAATTTCAAGGCAAAGGGTGGATGGTGTATTGTAATGAATCCATCAAATGGAAAAATACTTGCAATGGCCAATGAACCATCATTTGATCCGAACTTTACATCGATGTATTCAATAGCTGAACGACAAAACAGGTGTATCAGCTATACATACGAACCGGGATCAACATTTAAAGTGATCACAGCCTCAGCTGCTTTACAAGAAGGCATTAAGAAGGAAGATGATCTCATTAATGGAAACAATGGACGATATGAGATATTTCATCAGGTGATACGGGACCATGTGCCGTATGGATTTTTAACATTTACAAAAGCATTAAGTTATTCAAGCAATGTCTGTTTTGCACAGATTGCCAATGAAATCGGAAATGAGAAACTGTTCAACTATATTAAAAATTTCGGATTTGGTATCCGGAGCGGCGTTGATCTCCCAGGTGAGGAAGTCGGGATTGTTCACCCGGTAAGTGCATGGTCTGGACGATCACGTGTCACTGTTGCAATAGGTCAGGAACTTTCAGTAACACTGTTGCAGATCTCGCTTTCTTATGCTGCAGTAGCAAACGGGGGAATACTGCTGGAGCCGGTAATCTACGATAAAATAGTTGACAGTAACGGGAAGATAGTTGACAGTGCAAAATACAAACCGGTACGGAGAGTCCTCAATGAAGATGTTGCAAAGCGAATGAGAACAATGCTTGCAGATGTAGCTGCTGATGGTACAGGAAAAAAAGCTGCAATTGAGGGTATTGTTGTCGGTGGAAAAACCGGTACTGCTCAGAAGCCGGATTCGGGCAAATATTCACGGTGGCGCTCATGGTCATCATTTATTGGATTTATTCCTGCTGACAAACCGGAACTTTTATGCAGTGTTGTCATTGATGAACCGGCTGGCGGCGAAATGGGTGGAGTCGCAGCTGCTCCGGCATTTAACAAAATCATGACACAAATAATCAGTCATCCGGAGTTACATTATGCAGAAAAAATTCTTGGAAAGAATGATGTTGCATCACAGTATGAAAAAACTGATGAAATTACGGTTCCGGATATCAGTGGTTTAACAAAAGATAGTGCGGAAAAGGTTCTTAAAAAAAGCAGAATACAGTATCAGTTTGCCGGCAGTGGCAAGACTATAATGTATCAGGCTCCCAGAGCCGGTACAAAGATGGATAAAACAAGGATGCTGACTGCATACTTCGATAACAGTTCGGGAAAGGAACGAATCGTACCTGATTGTAACGGCAAGGATTTGCGCGATGCTGTCAATCTTGTAAATATAAATGGTTTGACACCATATATCATTGGTTTTGGGAAAGTAAAGAAACAGTTTCCCGAAGCTGGAACAATGATGCGTGCTGCTGAAGCCTGTACACTTATCTGTGCATCAGATTGATAGTACCATGGCCTATTATGTCAAGAGTCAGTTTCGACGGTTTACTTGAAAAGAGAATAGTATGTTGTTTGAAGAACTCCTGAAAAAAGCAAATGTTGAAGTCCTGAGCAGATCCGGAAGCGGCGATCCGGATATTACCGGTATTACGTTTGATTCACGTAAAGTAAAACTGGGGTATGTATTCATTTCAATACCTGGAACAAAGCTTGACGGAGATGCATATATTGCTGATGCCCTTGCAAAAGGTGCCGCTGCAATCATATCAGAAAAGAAACATCCGGAATTGAATGTCCCTTCTGTTCAGGTAAAGAATGTTCGTCACTGCACCGGCTATCTTGGAGCAGCATTATGGAATATTGATATTAACGGAATAAAAATGATCGGTATCACCGGAACCAATGGAAAAACAACAATTACACATCAGTTTCAGAAGCTTCTTGAGCAAACCAGTAAAAAAGAGCAGGTCTGGATGTTTGGGACAATTGATTTTCACATAGCAAATAAAATTGTACCTGCTACGCATACTACACCGGAAGCGATAGAAATATTCAGATGTATACATGAAGAAAATTATTCGCCTGATTCCATTGTCATGGAGACATCATCGCATTCGCTTGCACTTGATAGAATAAGCGGACTTTTTTACGATGTGGCAGTATGGACAAATCTGACACAGGATCATCTTGATTTCCATAAGACTATGGAAAACTACTACGAGGCAAAGAAAAGACTTTTTACTGAATATATGAAACCTGACGGTGTTGCAGTTATCAACATTGATGACAAATGGGGAAAACGTCTTTCCGCAGAAATTGGAGACAGGAAAATTCTGACCTATGGTCGTGACAGTGCATCGGATGTTCGAATCGATTCCTGGAACTGTAGTTGGGATGGTTGTGAGGTCACAATTGTCCATAAAGGAAAACGTCTCGCATTTCATTCATCATTACGAGGTTTTTTTAATGTTTATAATATGACAGCGTTGATTGCCGGTGCCTATGGACTTGGCTTTTCCGATGCAACGATTCAGCAGGCTTTTAGTGCGGTGGAAACTGTTGCCGGCAGAATGGATCGCGTGATGATCGATGCTCCGTTTGCTGTAATAGTTGATTATGCGCATACTCCTGATGCACTTCAAAATATTCTCACTACTGCACGTCCCTTAACAAAAGGACGATTGATATGTGTGTTCGGATGCGGGGGTGATCGGGACCGGACAAAACGGCCGGTTATGGGTGGTGTCGTGGCTGAACATGCTGATGAAGCAATTGTTACATCAGATAATCCCAGAAGTGAACGGCCCATCGCAATCATTGATGAGATCTGCGCAGGAATACCTCTGGATTTTCCTCATGTAGCCATTCCTGACCGGAAATCTGCTATTGAAGTAGCCCTGAAGAATGCAAAAGAGGGTGACTGTATCGTTATTGCCGGTAAAGGGCATGAAGATTACCAGGAAATAAATGGTGTAAAACATCACTTCAATGATAAAGAGATTGTTGAAACACTGTATTTACAAATGGGGAAATGATGGCAAGTAAAGCATGCACTGAGCAGAGTAATTCAACACCGCTTACACTGGGGCATCTTGTAACGTGGTGCTGTGGTAAATCTGAACTACCAGTATCAAAGCTTTCATTAAAAGTCGGGACCGTATGGAACGATTCACGTAAAGTTATGCCGGGTGATGTTTTTGTTGCGTTGAAATCAGAGCGTGATGATGGACATGCATATGTCGTAAATGCACTCAAAGCCGGGGCTATTGCTGCAATTGTTGATAAAAAGAGTACTATCGAATGTACTGCTGCGCAGGCACGGAAGTTGATCAGGGTGACAGATCCGTTAAAGGCTGTTCAGAAAGCTGCTGCAAAATACCGTCAGGAGATGGGTATTCTTCTTGTTGGTGTTACAGGATCAAACGGAAAAACCACGACACGTACGTTCATTTCATCGGTGCTGCGTCAGGGCCTTGACATTAGTGAAACATTCGGAAACTGGAATAATCATATTGGAGTACCGCTTAGCCTTCTCAGGTTTTCTGGTAATGAATGGGCTGGTGTCATTGAGATGGGTGCTAACCATGTCGGTGAAATTCATGAATTAACTACTATTGCAAAGCCGGATATTGCAGTGATTACCAATATCGGTTATGGGCACGTTGGATTATTCGGATCACTGGATAATACAACTAAGGCTAAATTCGAGATCGCTGATGGACTAAATAAAAAGTCCGGTTTCATGCTGCTTAACGGTGATGATCCTCGTCTTGTCAAAGGTGCAAAGGAACGTGGGCTTAATAGCGTTTTCTACGGTTTCTCGTCAAAGTGCACTGTCCGTCCACAGAATGTAACCATTGATGCAGTTAAGGGAATCTCGTTTGAACTTGACGGATACACATTCAGGCTTGCGATGCCGGGCCGTCATTTTATCTACAGCGCACTGCCTGCAATTTTCATCGGAAGACGGTGCGGGATTCCTGATGATCGTATTGCAAAAGCGCTGCTTGAACAGAAACCGGTCACAATGCGTGGTGCAGTAGAGATGAAAAAGGGAACCAGGTTTATTCTCGATTGCTATAATGCAAATCCGTCATCAATGAAAAGCGCAATTACCTATCTCTCGGATATTACTCCGGAAGTAAATCGCGTTGCAATCGTTGGTGATATGAAAGAGCTCGGCAAGTATGCATCAAAACTGCATCAGGAACTTGGTAAAAACCTTGTTGATGCAAAAGTAAATAAAATTCTTGCAGTTGGTGAGTTTGCTGAGGAGATTAAAAAGGGAGCCGTGACAGCAGGTATGAGCGCTGGTTCTATAATGATCGCAGACTGTGCCGGGAATGCTGTTGAGAAAGCGAGAGAAATCGTAGTAAAAGGTGATACAGTTCTTTTAAAGGGTTCCCGGGGTGTTCAACTTGAGACAGTTTTCGAAAGATTCTAAGGGTCATAGAAATGAATTTTGATATGCAGAAAAGTTTTCCATCACGGGTTTCTATTATTGGTGCTGCACGCAGTGGACTTGCAGCTGCCGAATTCTTTATTGGTAAGGGATCTGATGTATTAATCAGTGATACCTGTGATGAGGTAAAACTTGTAAAGATATTATCTGATAAGGGTATTAATAATGTCAGGTATGAAGCATCTGCGCATACCGACAGAGTTCTTGATTGTGATTTGATTGTACTTTCTCCGGGGGTTCCATCAGATATTCCGATTCTTGTCAAAGCACGTGAGAGAAAAATTCCGGTCTGGTCGGAAATGGAACTCGGATTTCGTGCAAGTAAAGCTACGTTTCTTGCAGTAACCGGATCAACCGGAAAAAGCACCACTGTTTCGTTACTGGGAGAGGCTCTCAATGCTGGTGGTAAGGATGCTGTTGTTGCCGGCAATATTGGTATTCCGGTTATCAGTATTGTTCATCAGGTGCCAAAAGATAGTTATGTAGTTGCCGAAGTATCAAGTTTCCAGCTTGAAACTATTGACACTTTCAGGCCAATGGCTGCCGCGGTTTTGAATTTCATGAAGAATCATCTCGACCGGTATGCCTGTGAAGATGACTATTACAATGCAAAGAAGGAAATTGCGCGTAATTTTACAAAAGATAATGTGCTTGTGCTCAATGCAAATGATGATCGCTTGTGTGAATGGGCCAACGAAATGAGACACCGGACACAGATCGTCTGGTTTGGGGCAGATGTGCCGGGGGAGGATTCATTCTGGATTGATGGTTTGCTCCTTAAGTATCGTTTCAGGGGAAATAATGGAGTTGTCCTGAATGTAAACGATATGGTTATCAAGGGACATCATAATTATGAAAATGCCTGCGTAGCCTCAGCGCTCGCAATGGTTTCCGGTGCAGATGTGACAGGGATTGCAAAAGGAATATGCAGCTTCAAGGGCTTGAAGCATCGTCTTGAGTATGTTGATGAGATTAACAAAATAAGATTTTACAATGATTCAAAATCTACGACCGCAGAATCGATACTTGTTGCTGTTAAAGCTTTTCCCAAAGGTGTGCATCTGATCGCCGGGGGACGTGATAAATTCTGTGACTTTACAACAGTCAATGATGCGATTAAAGAACATGTTACTGATGTGACACTGATCGGTGAAGCTGCAGATCGAATGGAACGTGTCTGGAATGGATTAACAACAATAAAACGTGCGGCGACACTTGATGCTGCAATTGACTGCGCAATGGAGAATGCGGTGCCGGGAGAGGTGGTTGTTTTTTCTCCGGGGTGTTCAAGTTTTGATATGTTTAAAAACTATGAGGAACGTGGAGATGTTTTCAAACAGCTCGTTTGTAAAAGGAATGTAACAAAATGAAAAACCGGATGGCAGGAATGGATTTCGGGCTTTTCATTGCATTGCTTGTAATGATGGGGTTTGGAATTGTTCTTGTGTACAGTTCATCATTTGCGCTTGCTCAGCAGCGGTTTGGCGGTGCGGATTTCTTTCTTGCACGTCAATCGATCCGTGTTCTTATTGCCATTGGTGCATTTATGCTTTTTGTAAATGTTGATTATCATTTCTGGGGTAAAATCAGCAATCTCTTGTATCTGGGAGCGATTGGTTTACTTGTAGCGGTATTGGTTTTGCCGGGTGTTCCCAGAATTAACGGTGCACGGAGGTGGCTGGATATCGGTCCGGTATTATTTCAGGTTTCCGATGCTGCAAAGGTTGCGTTAATTTGTCTTATTGCCCGTAGCTGCGATAAAATAGGAAATGATATCACCAATATTAAACACTTTATTCAGCTTATGATAAAAATCGGAATTGTTTGCGGACTTATTCTTATTGAACCGAATATGTCAACCGCAGTGGTGCTGGGTATAATTGCCGTGTCAATGATCTATCTGTCAGGTGCAAAGCTGATGCATATTGCATCAATCGCACTGGCTGCCATTCCTTTCGCAATTGTCCTGATTTTGAAAACGCCATACAGAATGAGGCGATTGATGGCATTTATGAATAGCGCTGAGTCAAAGGATCATGTTGGTTATCAAACATATCAGTCGCTGATCGGGTTGGGTAATGGCGGCCTTTTCGGTACAGGGCTTGGGAAGGGAGAGCAGAAGTTTTTCTATCTTCCCGAGCCTCATACGGATTTTGCAATCGCCATTCTTGGTGAGGAGATTGGTTTTATCGGCCTGATGATAGTATTCGCAACCTTTGTTTACATAATAAGCAGAGGGATGCATGCAGCACTTCATGCCCCTGATAGAATGGGTCAATTGATGGCATTCGGGTTTACGATGGTTGTTGCTGTTTATACACTAATACATACCAGCGTTGGATGCGGACTTATACCGACGACGGGGATACCGCTTCCATTTTTGAGTTATGGTGGTATGAGTATCGTGTTTATGATGATAGGTATGGGAATTGTACTGAATATTTCAAGTCAGTCGCAGCATGTTTCTGATGCCGGTGTAAAGCGTGGTGTACGTCGCAGAGTTATACAAAATTGACAGATTGAGATGATTTATTTATGAAACGGTTTATAAAAAAAATTCATATGCTTGGTATTGGTGGAGCCGGAATGTGCCCGCTTGCTGAGGTATTGCAGGCACACGGTCACAAAGTTACCGGCAGTGATAAAATAAATTCGGTTGCAACCGCGAGACTTGAATCAATGGGGATCAGGGTGCAGTATAATCATGATGTAGATCTTGTGAGGAACGCGGATCTTCTGGTGTATTCAAGTGCTGTCAGAGAAAACAATCCTGAGCGTGTGTATGCACGTGAACATGGTATTCCCTGTATTCGCAGGGCGGAGCTGCTTGGTGACCTTATGCGGGCTCACTTTACAGTATGCATCAGCGGTACGCACGGGAAAACAACAACGACATCTCTGGTTGGAACAATCCTCAATGATGCATCCCTGCGGCCAACGGTACTTGTGGGCGGAGTGGTACGCAGTGCGGAGTCACATGCATTTGTCGGTACCAGCAACATTATGGTTGCAGAAGCAGATGAGTATGATCGCTCTTTTCTTGCAATGTATCCGTCTATTGCAATTATCACTAATATTGAAGCAGATCATCTTGATTGTTATAGCTCTCTTGATGATATCAAAGATGCGTTTGTAAAGTTTTCCGAACGTATCCCGTTCTATGGTGCTGTTATTGCATGCAAGGATGATACTGGGGTTCGTGAAATATTGCCGCGTATTAACAGTACCGTTATAACATATAGTGTTAATGGCGATGCTGATTATGTTGCAAAAGACATTTCGTTTGTCAATGGTCACGGGGTCTTTACCGTTGTTAAGCACGGTGTTGAACTGGGGACAATCGATCTGAACATTCCCGGAAAGCACAATGTGTTAAATTCACTTGCTGCAATTGTTGTAGCATTGGAAATTGGTGTCGACTTCAAAACCATAGCTTTGAGTCTAAAACAGTTTCAGGGTGTCAAACGTCGTTTTGAAGTTATTGGTGTTGAGAAAAAGGTTACTGTCATTGATGATTATGCACATCATCCCGGTGAAATTCGGGCGACGCTTGATGCCGCACGGACAAGCGGCTACAACAATATAATTGCTGTTTTTCAGCCGCATTTGTATACACGCACCCGTGATTTTATCAATGAATTTGCTGAAAGTCTTGGAAAAGCGGATATCGTGTATATTGCTGATATTTACAAAGCGCGTGAAGAACCGATACCTGGAATTAACTCTGAAGCAATTTCTGATCGTATTAAAGCATCAGGTCATAAGTATGTATACCATATTCCGGATAAGGCTGAGATTATACCTGAAGTTGTAAGCAACGTAAAAGAAAACGATTGCGTTGTAATAATGGGAGCCGGTGATATATGGGAAATAGCACCAACGATACTGGAGCAATTGAAAAATGGCTAAGCGTCTTGGAGCAAACGGCAGGAAAAGAAATGCCGACCGTAAAGTAAAGGTTAAAAGTGCAGCGAGGAAATTCGGCATGAGCATTATAATCGTATTGCTCGGCGTTACTGCCTTGACCGCACTTTTCATTTATAGTTATAAGGGAATTATTACTATTGCTCTGAATATTAAAAATTCACAAGTATTTACTGTCAAAGCAATTGAGATTACCGGAAATAAACATATTGATAAACAGACGATTCTTGAAGAGTGTGGTATCAGTGATTCGACACGATCATTTGCTGTTAAGGAATGTGATGTTCGTAAGGTACTCATGAAAAATCCCTGGATTGATAATGTCAAGGTTGGAAAAAATCTTGATGGAAAAGTAACAATAAAAATCAAAGAAAGAAAGCCGGTTGCCCTTGTAAATCTTGGTGCAATTTATTATATAGATAGAGATGGGTACATTTTCCCGCTGGCAAAGAATGTAATCTCTGAGATGCCGATTATATGCGGGTTAAAAGATACCATCGGTGGAAGTGGAATCCGCAAAGTCCGTGTTGACGATATGAAACGGGTGAAAGCTTTTATAAAAGCCGCACTTTCTGTAAATAACGAGCTTTTTCAAAGTATTACACAGATTGATTTATCTGAGAAACATAAAATAAAGCTTTCTTTTCAGGCATATACAACAATTGTTGAACTCTCTGATGACAATCTGGAAACCAGACTTGGTCAATTGCTTAAGCTTGAAAAGCTTATACAAAACGGGAGCCGCCATCCGGAAAAGATTGATTTATCGTATCAGAATATTGCGTTTGTTACCATACCGGATTCGGTTGTAGTAAAAAAACAGGGGAAAGCCGTTGCAGAATAAGATATGCGTTGGACTGGAGGTTGTACATGAATGAAAATGTCTTTGTCGGGCTTGACATTGGGACTACGAAAATCGCCTGCATTATTTCAGAGCAGGATGCAAACGGCGAACTGAAAATCGTTGGAGTAGGGGTGAGTCCCTCAGATGGTCTTCGTAAAGGCGTTGTTGTCAATATAGATAAAACAGTACGATCCATTCAAAAAGCGGTTGAAGAAGCTGAACTCATGGCCGGCGTTGATGTCGATGAGGTTTGGGTTGGTATTGCAGGTGATCATATCAGGGCAATCAACAGCCGTGGTCTTGTTGCGATTTCCCGTGATAACAATGAAATAACTGATCTTGACGTAGTGAGAGCTATTGATGCAGCCCGTGCGGTTTCTATTCCGATGGACCGGGAGATTCTACATGTGATCCCGCAGGAATTCGTTGTTGATGATCAAAAGGGGATAAAGGATCCGATCGGTATGTGCGGTGTACGTCTTGAAACACAGGTGCATATTATTACCGGTGCTGTCACAAGTGCACAGAATATTTACAAAAGTGTAGAGAAGGCCGGACTTAAAGTTGTCGATCTTGTCCTTGAGCCGCTTGCATCATGTTACTCTGTCCTCGAGAAGGATGAGAAAGAACTTGGTGTTGCACTGGTTGACATGGGTGGAGGTACCACTGATATCGCAATTTACTTTGATGAAAGTATTCGTCACACGGCGGTTGTCGGTCTTGGGGGAAAGAACGTGACTAGTGACATTGCAATCGGGATACGTACTCCTGTTGAGCGTGCCGAAGAGATCAAACGACAATATGGATGCGCATATTCGCAACTCCTTAAAGGTACTGAATACATTAGTGTTCCCGGTGTCGGTGGACGTGAGCAGCGTGAAGTTTCAAAAGCGGTTCTTGCCGGTATCATCGAACCACGCCTCGAAGAGATTTTGTCACTTGCTTTAAGAGAAATAAAAAGGACTGAGTATTCAGATATGCTCGGTGCCGGTGTTGTACTGACGGGTGGGGGTGCCCTGATGGATGGAATACAGGAACTTTCGGAGAAGGTTTTTGAGATGCCTGTCAAGATTGGTGTTCCAACTGGATTTGGCGGACTCACCGAAGCTGCAAAATCACCGGTTCATGCTACTGGTGTAGGCCTGTGTATGTATGCGATGGAACAGTCAGGAAATCGTAAAAGTAAAAAAACAATCGGCGGTGATGATAACTTTAAGAAGATTTTCGACAAAATGAAAATATGGGTAAAAGAATTCTTTTAAAAAATCGCAAAAAGTATAATTATCACTTGCAAATATTATTAAAAAATTGAATAATTATAATTCTTACAATACTCTGAGGAGGGTTATATGGTCTTTACGTTAGAAGAAAATTTCGATGCTGTTGCAAAGATGAAGGTGATTGGTGTTGGAGGGGCCGGAGGTAATGCTGTTAACAGAATGGTTGCAGCCGGATTGACAGGTGTTGATTTTATTGCTGTTAATACCGATGCAATGGCTCTTGACAATAACCGTGCTGCAGCGAGACTTCAGATCGGCGAGAAGGTCACAAAAGGGCTGGGTGCCGGTGCTAATCCGGAAGTAGGTCGCCTGGCAATGGAAGAGGACAGAGAAAAAATCGCTGCTGTTCTCAATGGTGCAGATATGG
Source organism: Fibrobacter sp. (assembly GCA_012513915.1). GTDB lineage: Bacteria > Fibrobacterota > Chitinivibrionia > Chitinivibrionales > Chitinispirillaceae > JAAZBG01. The sequence continues at coordinate 12,257 of JAAZBG010000099.1, read as the reverse complement.
TTTTTATCACTGCAGGTATGGGTGGTGGAACAGGTACTGGTGGTGCTCCGGTTGTTGCAGAAATCGCCAAAGAGATGGGAATTCTGACTGTTGCCATTGTTACCCGTCCATTTCTTTTTGAAGGTAAAGTCCGCGACCGTAATGCACGCAAGGGTATTGATGATTTACGTAGAGCTGTCGATACTATTATTGTTATTCCTAACCAGAAACTCCTTTCGATTGTTGACAGGAAGACATCACTTATCGATGCATTCAAAACAGCCGATGATGTATTATATCAGGCAACTAAAGGTATTTCGGATCTTATCTCCGTACACGGTCTTGTCAATCTCGACTTCGCAGATGTAAGAACTGTCATGAATTGTATGGGTGACGCTCTCATGGGTACCGGATATTCAGAGGGTGAAAATCGTGCAGTCATGGCTGCTGATGCAGCTATTCATAGTCCGCTGCTTGATGATGTGTCAATTACGGGAGCCCGTGGTATTCTTATCAATATCACCGGTGGTGAAGATATGACATTGTACGATGTCAGTGATGCAACTCAGACAGTTTATGATGCTGTCGGTGAAGACTCAGAGACCAATATCATTTTCGGTGCTGTTACTGATCCTGAAATGAATGGAAAAATCCGGGTTACAGTTATTGCAACCGGTTTTAATGAGGAAACACTTGAAGAAAAACGGGAAGCAGCAGCACCAAAGCTTGCAGTCAAGATGCCGGTTATCGACAAGAAAATACCGGAAAAGACAGAGCAGCTGTCTATTGCACTGAGTGTTCCTGCCAAACCTGAAGTTGTCAAGGAAAGGGTTGCTGACCCGGTCATCATTGAGATGCCTAAACTTGATGATATCGATATGAGCCAGATTCAGGATCGCGAAGAGACACGTGTTACTGCAGCGTCAAATGCAAATGTGGATTTACCAATATATCCAAAACGTGATCCGAAACGCAATGAACGTATCTATGTTTCAAAAGGCAATGTAATGACAACGCTGGAAGATGATATGGATGTTCCGACATTTCTGAGAAAACAGATGCAGTAATATTTTGCAGGGACGGGTATCAAGCCCGTCCCTGTGATTGATTAATATTTATACATAAGGAATATGTTGATGGGTAATCTTGAAAAACAATTGATTGACAAGGCGACCAGAAAGCATAAGAAAATCTATCCTTGTGCACAAAAAACAACTATTGCTGATTGCTTTACACGAAATGATGAGCGGCTTATGTTGTGGTTTAACACCGAAGATCAGAGTACACACGTCATGAGCACTGTATTACGCAAGACACGAAAAAAGTCCTGAAATTGTGTGGAGGTATACCATACAATATACCTCCGTTTTCTTAATATCTGCGCGGATGATTACAAAAATAACATTTACGCTTGAATGCATCCTGTTACTATGTTCAGAGAATGTCCGGCAATCACAAGCAGATTAGTGAATCAGGCTTGTTACTTTATTGTTTACCTCGTTAATATATTCCTCGCGTGAAACAATATCTCTCTTGACAACAACAGAATATGCTTCCGGGATATCACCGGTTTCACCAAAACTTTTTCCAGCACATTTCGCTGCTTTTAAGATATCGTTGATCGGGCGGTTTTTCATGGCGAATGCATGAGGTCTGAGAAGAGATCCGCAAAATGTAAATCCGATATTGTTACAGAATGCTTTCAGATGCATGATCATCGGGTCAAAATTTCCAAGTTCCCAGAGTCCGCAGCTTGCAATAAGTGCAAACTTCTGCGATTGTTGTCTGAGCGTAACCGGGTGACGACTATGGTCATCCCTGATTTCAAGGTGCGGATCACCTCCAGCAACCAACCGGTCCATCATAACCTTTAACTGCCCCGGCACGCCATCACAATACACCGGCGTTGAAAAAATGACAGCATCAGCATTTGTAAATGGTTCATATAATTTATCCATGTCGTCGCGTTGAATGCATTTTCCGCGCGCGCGAAACCAGCAGTTCAGATCACCACGGCATGGATGTATGGTTAAGTTGACAAGATTAAAAAGCTCAACTTTGCTTCCACATTCATTCAGGCCACTGATAAACGCATTCAGTAGTAATGATGTGTTGCTCCGGCGTTGAAAGGGAGATGCATTGATAATTAATACTCGCATTAGTAATTTTTCTCCGGTTCAAAAGTAACAGGGTTCGGTTGTCTTACGGTACACTTCCTGTTACCGGAAAAATAATTGATGTTCGCATAGCAATGCGTGTTATCAGACAGCCGTTATCTGATTATAAACCTATCAATTCACACACAGCTTTTGCAAATGCCGTGGAGGCTCGGGGGCCGTTTCCTGTAACAATTTTCCCCGAAACAACAACTTCGTTGTCAACATATTTTGCACCACTGTCCTGAAGTTGTTTAATCAGGTTATTATCCTTAGCTACTGTTGCCTCAACATCTTTTAGGATGCCACATTCAGCAAGAACAACAGGAGTACCACATATAGCACCAATGTATTTACCCTCTGAGTGCATATTCTTTACTAATTTCTGCAAGTCCTGGTTTCCGAAGATGTGCTCAAATATTCCCATACCGCCAATGAGTACGATTGCATCATAATCGGATGATTTAGCTTTGGAAATTAGAAGATCCGGTTTGAATTCGAGGGAACTGCCGGTTACCATTTTTTTCGTAGTGCTTGCTACCTTTACCAATGCGCCTTTCTCGTTAAATAGCGAACGGGATGCATTATATTCGCCATCCTCAATCTGCTCAGGTGGAACGACCATCAGAATTCTCATCTGTTTTTCAGCTGCCTGTGCTGATGAAACTACACTTGAGACTGTCAGAACTAACGCTGACATCAGGAGAATAAGTTTTTTCATAGGACCTCCTTGAAGGATGATAGGGGTGATACGTGTTAAATTATCTTGTGTTTTTAAAAATAATATTTACGATAAACATGTTCAATTAATATTCCGGTAACTGAATGTGCCACACCAGATCACTAAAAAGGTTAAAAATACTAATAAAAGTTGGTTTTTTTAATGGAAGAATAGATTTTGATCGCAAACCAGCTATATGTTACAACAAAACCTGGCGTTCAGAGGCTTACTCAACCGGAAGAAGTAGCACCCGCTTTTTCACTTGTTCACCACCATTGACTGAAACAGAATCACTTCGTGAGATGAAACCTGGAAATGTTGTTTGAATTTCGTAGACGCCAACAGGAATAAGTATCCTGCATGGTGGTGACACCGTAAAGTTGTCGGAAATTGACATCGTGCATCCGATCGGACCACCCTGAAGATCAAGCTCGCCAAGAAATTCGGATTGTGCGGTTCTGTAAACTGCTATGGCTACCGAATCGCAGAGTGTGGTGTAGTACTCTTTTTTAAGTACAATGGTAATTCGTGAATATTTGAACCCTGTCCTGAATTTAAGCCAGAAGGCGAGTGTATCTGACTGCATGCTTTTCTGTAATGATGTCGGTTTTTCGGGCTCGATGATAAGATCCCGCTTTTTACCGTTTGATGAATCGTACTGACTGATATCGTTAAGCTTTACAACTTCGTAAAGAGTTCCCTCAAACTGGCGTTTAAGACTCTGGTAGCAACTCTCGTGAAATGGGCTGCTTTGTAACCATTTTTGGGGAGCCGGCAACGGTGGTACAATGAGCTGCCAGTTCGGTTGCAGCGCTGATCGTCTGTATTCTGATGACAACGCTGCTGAATGTACGATAAGAAGTGTAATAATAAGTATTCGAAATTTGTACATGTAAATTACTGTTTTTTTGTTGTGTCAGTCTTGACAGGTTCAGTTTTTTCTTTAACTTTTGAAGTATCTCCTGACACAGGAACCTCATCCGGACACCCGTCATCGTCTTTGTATCCGTTCATGACTTCCATGTTATTCGGGCAGAGATCATTTACATCCAGAACCCCATCCTTATCGTTGTCAGGATCCGGACATCCGTCATCATCCCGGAAATTATCGAAATCCTCGGCTTCGTCAGGGCACATATCCTGACCATCAAAAATGCCATCCTGATCATTATCAAATTCCGGACAGCCATCATCATCCTCAAAACCATCAGGATCCTCGGGTATATCCTTGCAGAGATCAAGTGCACCTTCAACGCCATCCATATCCGGATCATTTTTTACCTGATTAAGATATGTATCAGAGATCATGCCGATTGTTGCCCCGTCCTTGCCTTTACCTTTAAGACCAACAACTTCCGTACCAAAGTAATTGTTTACCTTTCCGGACATCGGGTACTGAGGATTTTCGTGGATGTTTGAACGATCGGTAATTGCGAAATAGTTATTTGATGATCTGTTGCCATAAAAATTATTGTAGATAATTCGTGATTTCTTGCTGGATTGCTCTGCATAGATGCCATATTGCCGGTTATCGATTATGACATTATTCTGCACCAGCACCTCACTGTTGCCATCAAGCATAATTCCGCTATACCCGTTATCGGCGATGACATTGTGTTGAATGGATGATTTGATACTCCGTGATGACTCACAATAAATACCGGTCCATTCGTTGGCCATGATGACATTATTAAGGATATCAGCAAGAGTGATAATGCAATGAATACCGGTACCTTTATTGTCCTTAATGATACAGTTCCTGATTGTAGGCATTGTGTTTTCGCAGATGATTCCGGTGGATCCGTTTTGAATGGTAAGATTTTTAATTACTGATTTATCCCCGGCTTTGATAACCGGTTCCCGTTTTTTGCCGGAGATTATGGTTCCACGCGCGCTTTGGCCAATAAGAGAGATTTCGTCTTTCATGGTGATACTTTCGAAGTAGATCCCGTCACTGACAAGAACGGTATCACCGTTTTCTGCCTTGTCAATTGCAGCCTGAATCTTTGAAACATCCTTCGGAACAGAAATAACGGCTGCACTAAGATTTAGTGATACCAGTATCACTCCGAGAAACACACTCTTTTTCATTTGTCCTCCGCTGTGTAGAGTAACAGGATACTAAACTGATCCTATCAAGGTGTTTACGATACTGCAATGCAATGATTCATAAAACGTATTCATTCGTATTCATCAAGGTGTGGCGTTACCTGTTATTTGTGTACCTTACAACAGTGTTTATTAAAAACATATTGCATCACCATAATATGTAATAATATAATACTAAACAGAACAAATATAAATATTGATTGATGATTTTTCACTCCATATGATCATCAATCGTTTTTTTTTACACTTTTCAAGGAGCCATAGATGGTTACAATTACCGAAATAAAAAAGAAGGCAAAAGCAATGGGCATTTCCAATTCAAGGCTTGAAAAAGAGGAGCTTGTTCATGCAATTCAGGAGTCCGAAGGCAATTTCCCCTGTTATAAAACTGCCAATGATTTCTGTGATCAGGTTGAATGCTGCTGGCGAGAAGATTGCCTCAGTGAAAAATAAACAAAAAACTTGATTTGCCTGCAAACATCTTGTAGTTTATATACAAATGAAAAAGAAAAATTTAATAGCTTTTATTCCTGTCATTAGCATCATTAGCATTGCTGTGGTCATTCTACCATGGCAAAGGGAGACAGGTTTTTAAGTTTAAATAGAAATTTTAAAAAATTAAGCCTGTTTCCTTACCGGGAAGCGGGCTTTTCTGTTTTTAACACACACTAATCCTTGATTATTCAGGGCGGAGGTCGTATTTTACAAAACTGTTTAATTACGATCGGTTTATTTGTCAATAAATACTCGTACGGAGATACTGATTGAAAAAAACTGGTGCACAAATTGTAATTGACGCTCTCATTCAGGAGGGAGTCAAGGTTGTCTTCGGATATCCTGGTGGTGTCGTAATTCCTATTTTTGATGTGCTTTACGATACGGAAAATCTGGAGTTTGTCCTGACTCGTCATGAGCAGGCTGCGGCACATGCAGCTGACGGGTATGCCCGCGCTACTGGTGATGTAGGTGTTTGTCTGGTGACATCGGGACCTGGCGCAACCAACATTATGACCGGTATTGCAACTGCGTACCTCGATTCGATTCCGATGGTTGCAATAACCGGACAGGTGGCAACGCCGCTCCTTGGTACCGATGCATTTCAGGAAGCTGACATAGTCGGAATGAGCCGACCGGTTACAAAACATAATTTCCTTGTACGGTCAATTAACGAACTGCCGACGTTGCTTAAGCAGGCTTTCTATATCGCTCGTACCGGCAGACCTGGTCCGGTGCTTATCGATATTCCCGTTGATGTATCACGGGCGGTGCTTGAGGATTACTTATATCCGGAATCGGTGTCAATTCGCAGTTACAAACCGAATCTTGATGGTCATATAAAACAGATTCGCAAAGCAGCTGAAATGATTGATGCAGCAAAAAAGCCGGTAATCTTTAGTGGTGGTGGAATAATTCACTCGGCTGCTTATGATGAACTGCGGGAACTTGCTGAAAAAACAAACATTCCCGTGACAACAACCCTGATGGGGCTTGGGAGTTTTCCGGGTAATCATCCGCTCTTTATCGGAATGCCGGGGATGCATGGTGCAAAAGCCGCAAACTATGCATTGCAGGAGTGTGATCTTATAGTGTCAATCGGTGCACGGTTTGATGACCGTGTGACAGGGTATGTTGCAAAGTTTGCGCCGAATGCATCAATTATTCATATAGATGTCGATCCGGCTGCAATTTCAAAAATAATCAAGGTAGATTGTCCGATAGTCGGCGATGCAAAACGGACGCTCAGGGTACTTAACGAGATCGTAAAACCTCGTCCCGTTGATGCATGGAGCGATAAAATTGCAATCTGGAAGGGTGAACGTCTCTTTTCGTATGTAAAATCGGACACTGATATTAAACCTCAGGCTGTTATTGAAGCGGTTTACAGAGAGACGAAGGGTGATGCAATCGTTACGACCGAAGTCGGGCAGCATCAGATGTGGACTGCACAATATTATACCTTTACAAAACCAAGAACGCTGCTGACATCCGGTGGGCTTGGAACAATGGGTTTTGGCCTGCCTGCGGCAATGGGTGCAGCGTTTGGTGCTCATGGAAAAACTGTTGTGGCAATGGCCGGTGATGGTTCAATACAGATGAATATCCAGGAACTTGCTACACTGTCATTAAACAAAATACCGGTTAAGATTGTAATTCTCAACAATAGTTATTTAGGTATGGTGCGCCAGTGGCAGGAACTTTTTCACAATAAACGCTACAGTTCAACATGTTTACGCGGAGGCATTCTGTGTAAATCATGTCCCGGTCCTGAAAAATGTACGAAAAAGTATGTACCCGATTTTGTCGCTCTTGCTAAGAGTTACAATATCCCGGCGTTCAGGGCTGAAACGGTAGCAGATATTACCCCCGTGCTGCATCAGGGGCTTGGTATTGATGGGCCTGTGCTTATGGAGTTCATTGTATCAGCCGAGGAGAATGTTTTTCCGATGGTCCCGGCCGGTAAACCTATTGATGAAATTCTGGAGGGATAATGAGCACACGAATCATTGGAATAATGCTTGAGAACCACAGTGGCGCATTGTCAAGAGTAGCAGGATTGTTCTCGAGCCGCGGGTATAATATTTCAAGCCTGACCGTTGCTGAGACTGATGATCCGACGATTTCCCGTATGACCATCGTGGTTGATGGTGAAGCAAATGTTCTTGAGCAGATTGTAAAGCAGCTCAACCGCCTGATTGATGTAATCAAAGTGATTGAGATGGTTGATGACGATTATGTTGAACGGGAACTGGTGCTGGTGCAGGTTGATTCGACCAAATCGACCCGTCACGAGATTCTCGAACTGGCATCAATGTACAATGCTAAAATCGCTGCAGTTTCACATAGTGCAATTACACTCGAAATTGCCGGAGCGAAACGCATTGTGGAGGATTTTATCAGTCTTGTAAAGCCTTATGGCATTCGGGAACTGGTCAGGTCCGGCACTATTGCATTGTCGAACAAAAAGTAGAAATGGCGCCTGAATTCCTGTGTTTCGGCACAGGCTCCCGGGTGCACTGTAATTAAACCATATAGAAGGAGCCCATTTTTATGGCACTGATCGATTTTGGTGGCACGAAAGAAGAAATTGTCACCCGTAAAGAGTTTACACTCGCAAAAGCCAGAAAGGTTTTACAGAAGGAAGTTATCGCGATTATCGGGTATGGTGTTCAGGGACCTGCACAGGCATTAAACCTTAAGGATAATGGTTTTAATGTAATCGTTGGTCAGAATAAGGCATCAAAGGTGAACTGGGATCGCGCTAAGAAAGATGGATGGGTTCCTGGAGAAACGCTGTTTGACATTGAAGAAGCTTGTGAAAAAGCAACGATTATTCAGTTCCTCGTTTCAGATGCCGGGCAGAAAGCGCTCTGGCCGAGAATTAAAAAATATTGCACTCCAGGCAAGGCACTCTATTTCTCACACGGATTCTCAATTGTCTACAAAGATCAGACAAAAGTGATTCCGCCGAAAGATGTTGATGTTATCCTTGTTGCTCCAAAGGGAAGCGGTCTTAATGTCCGTCGTAATTTTCTTAACGGTGCAGGAATCAACTCAAGTTTTGCAGTATTCCAGGATGCAACCGGAAAAGCAATGGAACGTACACTTGCTCTTGGAATCGGCGTAGGTTCAGGCTATCTTTTCCCGACAACATTCGAGAAGGAGGTGTACAGCGATCTCACCGGTGAACGCGGTGTGCTCATGGGTGCTCTTGCCGGTATTATGGAAGCACAGTTTGAAGTGCTTCGCAAGAACGGTCACAGCCCGTCAGAAGCTTTTAACGAAACTGTTGAAGAACTTACACAGAGTCTTATCCGTCTTGTTGATGAAAACGGAATGGACTGGATGTTCGGCAACTGTTCAACAACTGCACAGCGCGGTGCTCTTGACTGGAGACCAAAGTTCAAAAAGGCAACACTGCCGGTTTTCAAAGAACTTTATAAATCAGTTAAAGATGGTGCGGAGACAAAACGTACACTTACATCATGCGGTAAAGCAGACTACAGAGAAAAACTCAATAAGGAACTTGCTGATCTTGGTAATTCAGAATTGTGGCTTACCGGTAAGGCTGTTCGTGCTCTTCGTCCAAAAGAGAAAGCAAAAGAAACAGCAGCAACTGCAAAAGGTATTGGCGGCCGTTCAGGCAACTAAGTACGTTTTTAAATTTGGTTGATACAATGATACTATTGCCGGTTGATACTGTCGACCGGCAGCATAAATACAACGGTTTCTTACAAGGAACCCGTTGCTTTACATGAAAAGAAGTCTGTGGTATGAATAAAGATAAAGTTATAATATTTGATACGACGCTGCGTGATGGCGAGCAGGCACTGATGTCAAGTCTGTCAGTCGATCAGAAACTCCGTATTGCACGTCAACTGGCAAAACTAAAAGTTGATGTCATTGAAGCTGGTTTCCCTGTTTCATCTCCAGGTGATTTTGAATCCGTTGCAACCATTGCAAAGGAAATAAAGGGGCCGGTAATTTGCGGACTTGCAAGAACGGTGGAGAAAGATATTCTTGCGTGTGCAAAAGCAGTTAAATTCGCAGAACGTCCTCGCATTCATACGTTTATCGGGACAAGTGCAATTCATACTGAAAAGAAGCTCAGGAAAACTGAGGAGGAGATTCTTGATATTGTAAAGTTTTATGTAAAGCTCGCACGTAAACACTGCGATAATGTGGAATTCTCTGCAGAGGATGCAGGACGCACCGGTGTTGATTTTCTTTGCAAAATCGTAGAATCTGCAATTACGGCTGGTGCTACAACAATCAATATTCCTGATACTGTCGGCTATACAATCCCTGAGTATTTCGGGAGTATATTTGATGCATTAATAAACAGGGTGCCGAATATTGACAAGGCGATTCTATCTGTGCATTGCCATGATGATCTTGGTATGGCAACCGCAAATTCACTGACTGCAGTCGCCCATGGGGCTCGTCAGGTGGAGTGTGCCATTAACGGCATTGGTGAGCGTGCCGGTAATGCAGCACTTGAAGAAATTGTGATGGCGCTGAAAGTGAGAAATGATCTTTTCGGTGTAACCAGTGATGTTGACACTAAGGAAATAATTCGTACAAGCAAGCTTGTGCGTGATATCTGTAATATGCCGGTTCAGCCTAATAAAGCGGTGGTCGGAAGCAACGCATTTTCACATTCATCCGGAATACATCAGGATGGTGTGCTCAAGGCGAAGAAAACATATGAAATTATGACTCCGCAGTCAGTTGGCCTGAAAGAAAACAGGATGAATCTGACAGGACGTTCAGGTTCTCATATGGTAAAAGCACGGCTTCTTGAACTCGGCTATAATGAAAATGAATTCGATATGCAGACGTTTTATGACCGGTTCAAGGCTCTTGCTGATAAAAAGGGTCATGTTTACGATGATGATCTCGTGACACTCATGGAGTCGAAGAGCAAAGAGGATCTTGAAGACACCTATGTTCTTGAGTATCTTAATGTGTCAAGTGGTAAGGGAACCATTCCCACTGCAACAGCAAGGATCAGTGTCGGTGGCAAAATGTTTCAGGAAGCAGCGTGCGGTGATGGAGCCGTTGATGCTGCGACGAAGGCGATTGACAGAATTGCTGGTTATAAACTGACTGTTGAGAAGTATCATCTTGACGCAGTAACAGAAGGGCGTGAGGCTCTCGGGCGTGTTTCAATCATTGCAAAAGCGGTTGAAGGAGTTTTCACCGGTAGTGGTACCAGTACCGATATCGTTGAGGCATCAGCGCTTGCTTATATGGATATCATTAATAAAATTGCCCGCATGAAAAAGTTTAAACGCAAGCTTCCTGTAGAAAAAGAATTTCTTTAAGCTGCACCGTACATGCAGCTGATCTGCAGATGATGAAATGTACTTGTTTTGTAAAGTATAGAATAGAATAGATAGATAAATGAAAAAAGTAGCAGTTTACGATACAACGTTACGAGATGGCAATCAGGCACTTGGTATGAGTTTGTCGCTTCATGACAAATTGAAAATAGCCGAAAAACTTGATGAACTCGGAATGCATTATATAGAGGGCGGATGGCCTAATCCGACAAATACGATCGATACAGAGTTTTACATTAAGGTAAAAGAACTGAAATTAAAAGCCAAAATTGCGGCATTTGGATCAACCCGCAAACCAGGATCAAAAACTGCAACAGATCCCTTTCTTGAAATGCTTGTTCGGACAAACGCTCCTGTTGCAACAATTTTTGGTAAAAGCTGGGATTTACATGTAAAAGAGGTTATCAATACCACGCTCAATGAAAATGTGGACATGATTGCTGAATCAATAGCATTTTTGAAAAAGAACATGGATGAAGTTGTTTATGATGCCGAACATTTTTTTGACGGGTATAAAGCTAATCCTCAATATGCCATGAAAACACTTGCTGCTGCACAGGAGGCTGGTGCTGATTGCATCGTTCTATGTGATACTAATGGCGGGATGCTTCCTGATGAGATACTTTCGATATTTCGTACAGTAAAGGAAACCATAACTGCTCCGCTTGGTGTACATTTCCATAATGATTCAGGTTGCGCTGAGGCAAGTTCCTGTCTTGCGGTGCTTGAAGGTGCTGTACAGGTTCAGGGTACGGTTAATGGACTTGGGGAACGGTGTGGTAATGCGAATCTATGTACGATCATCCCGAATCTTCAGCTCAAGCGTGGTTATAAAATAGTCACCGAGCAGCAGCTCAAGATGCTGACAACTGCTTCCGTGTTTGTTTCTGAGGTTTCCAATCTTACACCGAATATTCGGTTGCCCTATGTTGGCGAAGCAGCGTTTTCGCATAAAGCCGGTGCACATGCTGATGGAGTTCGCAAGGTGCGGCATTCGTTTGAACATGTACCTCCGGAGTCTGTTGGGAACCAGCGGCAGTTTGTTGTTTCTGATCAGGCCGGATCAAGCACAATTCTTGAGAAGCTTAACACTATCCAGCCGGGACTGGACAAAAAAGATCCGATGGTTAAAAAACTGCTTATGAGAATAAAGGAACTGGAATCTGAAGGGTATCAGTTTGAAGCCGCGGATGCGTCATTTGAACTGATTGCCCGGGAGATGCTCGGACAATTCAATAATCCTTTTCAGGTACTTGGTTTCAGGGTGATCGAGGAAAAAAGAGAGAATGGTGAAGCCTTTTCTGAGGCGACTATAAAAATACGGAAAGATGAGCAGTTTGAACATACTGCATCTGAAGGTGACGGTCCGGTGAATGCGCTTGACAACGCGTTAAGAAAAGCACTCGGAAAATTGTATCCATCTTTATTAAAAGTTAAACTAAATGATTT
>JAAZBG010000098.1 GCA_012513915.1 Fibrobacter sp. | reverse complement strand
TTCTTAAAGGTTCGTTGAAAAATAATCCACTCACTAATTTTATTTTGTCAAAAATAGATAAGAATCGAAAGGAAGGATTGCAAATGGCAGCTTAAAGATCTATTTTAAACTCGGTACTCTTGAGTTACGTGGTATAATTTATTATAGCAAGACAAATTTCAATCCCATCTAATAGATGATTTCCTTGAAAGGAACGTACATGATTGCCACTCAAAGTGAGCGTGTACTGCAAAAAGAATTAAAAATCCCGTTTTCAATTAAAGTTGCGTATGGTTCCGGGGATATTGTCAATGGATTGGCATTTAATACTATTAATTTTTTCTATCTTTTTTTCCTTAATGCGATAATTGGGCTCCCCCCTTATCTTGCCGGGCTTGTTTTACTTATCGGCAGAATCTGGGATGGCATTACCGATCCTGTCATGGGGATGATTGTAGATAACACAAAATCAAAATCGGGAAAACATCGTATCTGGCTTATCATAGCGATTGTTCCGTTTATTGTGACATTTTTCCTCCTCTGGCAGGATTTTGCCGGCTCCGATATTTCACGTTTTGTAATATACTCATTCTTATTTATACTATTTTCAACAATGTTTACAATGTTTAATATTCCCTATGGAAGTATGACAGCAGATCTTACGCACGATTATAACGAACGGACGTCAATTACTGCGGTTAGAATGGTTTTTTCCCTTTTAGCAATGATTATCGGTGCCGGTCTCACCCAGATTCTTGCCGGTTCAAAGAGTCTTGGTTATCCCGGTATGGCTGCAATTTTTTGTGGTGTAATGCTAATATCTGGACTTATTACTTATTTTTCAACAAAAGGGTACGATATTGTAACTGATAATTCTGATGGTATCAGGCTCAGGATCTATTTCGATGCATTTAAAAACAAGCCATTTGTTCTCCTGGTTTCGGCATATTTACTTTTATCAATTGCAACGACAGGTGTATCCGGCATATTTATTTACTATGTCAAATATACACTTCGAATGACAAGTGATATTCAGTCAAGTATCATCATGGGAGTACTGGTTATAGCATCAATTGCAGCTCTGCCATTATGGGCACTGGTGTCAAATACTTTCAGTAAAAAGGCAGCGTTATTTACCGGTATGGCTGTATTCGGATGTGGACTTATCAGTATAGTCTTCACAGGACTAAACTACGGATCAGTAGTGTTTTATACACTTGCCGTAATCTGCGGTATCGGGTTATCATCTTTTTTTATTGTTCTGTGGTCTATGATTCCTGATGTCGTTGAGTATGGACAGCTTCAAAGTGGCCAACGTCATGCAGGTATTTATTACGGACTGTGGTTTTTCGTGCAGAAACTGGGTATGGCATTAAGTGCAACAATCAACGGTTGGGTTCTGACCTGTAGCGGATTCAAACAGGAACAGGGCGGACGTATTCTTGAACAGTCAATTGATGCAATACAGGGTATTAATGCACTACTTGTATGGATACCTATTGCATTCATTATCATTGGACTGATTATTCTTTATTTTTATCCTATTGACGCAAAAAAACATGCCGAGATCCGCAAAGAACTATTAGAACGGAATATGACCTGAAATCACTAACACCCTGACAATGCGGATATATTGTAATGAAAAAAATTCTTTCAATGATAATTAAATCATCTTTCGTGAGCGGACTGTTGACATCATTAACCAATATTTTCTATGGTCTTGTTGTCGGCATAGCATTATTTCCTGGACTTGTTATCATCATTAAAACCTGGAAATATCTACCGGACCACGATTCTTACAAGTCAATTTTAATCCTTGCACTCTCATGCGGCTTAAGTATAATCGTTTTCTTTTCATGGGGAGTCATACTTTTTAGTTCACTAATAAGAATATTTTCCACAGGTATTAAAGCTGGAACATATCCGGTTTCATCAATAACTATGTTCCGCTGGCTATTGTACAGTGGTCTTTACAATATTGCTGGCTATCTGATTCTTCAGTTTATTCCTATGAGTTTTCTTCTTCGTCTATTTTTCCGTATTGTTGGTGCAAAAATCGGCAAAAACGTCCAGATGAACACATGGTTTCTTAATGATGCCTACCTACTGGAATTGGCGACAATGTTGTTATTGGCGGAAAGACAGATGTCTCCTGTCATACGTTCGAAAGAGGAAAACTATTACTTGACAAAATTAAAATCGGCAATAATTCTGCAATCGGACAGCATTGTTATATCAGCCCTGGAGTAATCATCAATGATAACTGTGTCATAGGTCAATACTCATTTGTTCGTAAAAACACAATCGTTCCACCTAAAACAATTCTTTCGGCGATAGCCGGCTTACCAATTCGGCATGTAGTAAAAATAGAAAAAGAAGATAGCTGATATTTGACAATTGCTACCTGATCTTCATTACAATAATTTTGCCCGAAATATCCAATCGCAGGACATTGTATTGTGGTTTTGTTCAAGAATCCAGTCAAATACAATTATAGTATAGCTTTTTACCAGATCTGAATTGTATGATTACCGTATTCCAGTCCTTCTTACAAGCTACCGTTGTAATTTGGTAGATATAAAAAAAGATCAGGAACATCGCCACTCGGAGAAACAACCATGCTATAAGTACCTTAAAGAGGGAATAATGTTCTTCGAAGTATCGCTGGTCACATTATTACGTAGACTGTATACTCTGCCAACCGTAGCGGATATCAGGCAAGATCGTTGGTCAGATCTTTTAATCTCACGGCTGTTCCGGCAGATGTTTTACAAAAGCGTGTTTATCGTAAGGCACGATATATATTCGATGCCTCAAAGGATTAAACGTCATGGGTAAGGGGTATTTAACATCATGAAATTTATTGATATAATTGGTTATCTCGCTGGAGCATTAACAACAATTTCTTTTCTTCCACAGGTAATTCAGGTATGGAAAACCCGTTCGACAAAAGATTTGTCAATCGTAATGTTTTTATTATTTTCTCTTGGCCTTATTTTATGGCTGATCTACGGCATATCGGTGATGCAGTTACCAATTATTCTTGCAAATGGATTTACACTACTGATGGCATCAATAATTATTGTTTTTAAAATTATTTACAAATAACTGTTTGTCGAATTCATTTGTAATGATGATAGACCATCCTGTTAGTTCATGATGGCATTAGTTGTGATCATTTTCAGTTTCACCCGACCACTCACAATTTTCTCCTAAAATCTTTCTTGAAGCATCTCTCTCATAAACTGTATAATCTAACATGAGAGATTTTTTAATTTCAACATTTTTAATTGATTACGTGAACATATATGTCAAAAAAAATAGGTGAGATTCTTGTAGAAAATAGTGTGATCACTAAAGAACAGCTTTTAGAAGGTTTGAAACATCAGACATTCAATGGTGGTATGCTTGGTGAGGCACTTATTTCAACCGGGGCTATTGCCGATGAAAATGTTATATCGCAATTTCTGGCAAAACAGCTCAATATGGGCAAACTTAGTCTCAAGGATCTTGTTTTTGATAACGAAGTAGTTGGATTGATACCCTTTGACATGGCTCAAAAATACGAAATGATTGCGATCAATAAAACAAATCGTGTATTAACTGTTGCGATTAGCGACGCTAAAAACATTTTCATGCTTGATGCGGTTAAATTTCTGACAGGGTGTGCAATTAAACCAGTCCTTGCATCATCAAGAGAGATTGTTGATGCTATCAATGCAAATTATGAAGCATCCCATGAGGTTGACAATATCATAGAGGACCTGAAAGGTGAAAACATTGAAGTACTTGCTGATGAACACGATAAGGATGAACCTGAAGATATTGCGTCAGCAGTGGCCGAAGCTCCGGTTGTCAAACTTGTAAACCATTTGATCCTTGAAGCAGTCAGAAGACGTGTGAGTGATATTCATATTGAATCATATCAGAGAATTCTTCGTGTACGATACAGGCTTGATGGAGTTCTGATTGAAACATCTCCGTTACCGTTTCGTCTAAGGAGTGCGGTAACATCAAGAATAAAGATCATGGCTGATCTTGACATTTCAGAAAAACGGCTACCCCAGGATGGTCGTATTAAAATCAAGATGGGTTTTAAAACTATTGACATACGTGTAAGTACAACGCCTACAATATTCGGTGAGAAAATTGTTATGCGTATCCTGGATGCATCAAACCTTATGCTTGATCTTGCTAATTTCGGAATTCCGGAGCGTGGCCTTATGAACATCCAGCAGACACTTGCCGCACCTTATGGAATGCTGCTTGTAACAGGGCCTACCGGTAGCGGAAAAACAACAACACTGTACAGCGCACTGAGCGCTCTTAACAAACCTGATATCAATATCATGACCGCTGAGGATCCTGTTGAATATAACATTGAGGGAATAAATCAGATCAATATCAACCACGATATCGGCCTGACCTTCTCAGCAGCGCTTCGCTCCTTTTTACGACAGGATCCTGATGTAATTATGGTTGGTGAAATACGTGATCTTGACACTGCGGAAATCGCAGTCAAAGCAGCACTCACAGGACACCTTGTTCTCAGTACCCTGCACACAAATGATGCACCGAGTACATTGACACGACTGACTGATATGGGTGTTGACCCGTTCCTGAGTGCATCAGCGGTTCGATGTATCGTTGCCCAGCGTCTTATCCGTAAAATATGTTCTGATTGCAAAGAACAGGTCGATCCGTCAAAACAGGAGATGCTCCCATTTCTTCATTTGACAAAATCAGAGATTGATAATCTGACCGTATATCAGGGAAAGGGATGCTCATCATGCAACAATACCGGATACAAAGGCCGATGTGGATTATATGAAATTTTACCAATAACTTCAGCCATTCAGGATTTGATAATCAACAAAGCACCTCCATTTACAATTCAGTCAAAAGCAGTTGAGGAGGGCATGCTGACATTACGAATGGCTGGACTTCAGAAATTAAAAACCGGTATCACAACTATAAATGAAGTCGTTGGTGCTACATCGTAGTCAGGTAATAGTTAACGTTTGATTTTGTAAATAAACATCGTTTTTACAATCACGATTGGATAAAAAATGCTTTCAATGCACGACATGTTAAAACGAATGGGTGATATTCAAGCCTCAGATCTTCATTTGACAGCTGGTTCTCCCCCACTTTATCGGGTTGATGGCAGCCTGGTACCCAAAGACAATGAAAAATTAACAAGTGATCAGGTACTGAAACTCGCATACAGTATCATGAATGATGCACAAAAGAAATCGTTTGAGCAAAATAAAGAGGTGGACTTTTCATTTGGTGTTCAAAATCTGGCCCGTTACCGTGCCAATGTATATCTTCAGCGGGGATGCTGTACAGCCGCAATACGCCAAATACCCTATCTTATAAGACCACTCGAAGAGCTCGGATTACCACAAGTGGTTACGAAATTAACAGAACGACCAAACGGGCTGGTTCTTGTTACCGGCCCAACAGGCAGTGGCAAATCAACAACACTTGCAGCAATGGTTGACAAAGTCAATAGCGAACGGGAAGGGCATATCCTTACTATCGAAGATCCTATCGAATTTGTCCATAAGCATAAAAAATGCATGGTTAATCAGCGCGAGGTACATCAGGACACAATCAGTTTCAGTTCAGCACTCCGCGTTGCACTTCGTCAAGACCCGGATGTCGTTCTTATCGGTGAAATGCGCGATCTTGAGACAATTCAGGCAGCTCTCAGTATTGCAGAAACCGGACACTTGACACTCGCTACACTTCACACTAATAGCGCAGCACAGACAGTTAACAGAATTATTGACGTTTTCCCTGCAGATCAAAAGGCAACAGTAAGAGCACAACTTGCAATGGTACTCGAGGGAATCATAAGTCAGTCGCTTCTGCCTAAAATCGGTGGTGGGCGTGTAATGGTATGTGAGATTCTTGTTGCAACAATGGCAATCCGTTCTCTAATCCGTGATGACAAGATTCATCAGATACAGGGTATGATTGAAATCGGGCAAAAATTCGGAATGCAAACAATGAATTCGGAGTTATTGCGCTGCTACCAAAAGCGTTTGATTTCAAAGCAGGATGCCCTTGGAAGAAGCCCGGATCCGGATCAGATGTTAAAAATGCTGGGTGGTGAATGAAAATGTTATGACTATATGAATATATAGAGACACATGGTATATGTCTTTTGCAGCAGAAGGAGCATACTATGTAATTAGGTCATTATTTATTATTGTCGTATAGTATATTTTGAGCAATCAGTAGTGCTGATTTTCAGGTCAGGAGAGACAAATGCCGCAGTTTACATATGTTGGAGTTACGGCTGCTGGAAAGCAGGTTAGAGGTGATATTCAGGCATCAAATAAAGATGAAGTTATTAGTCTTTTACGAAAGAAGAAACTTCGTCCGGTGTCAATAAAAACGAAAGCAATGGAGCTTAAACTAAACTTTGGGGGTGGTGTCAAACTCACCGACCTGAGTCGCTTTACACGTCAATTTGCAGCGATGACATCAGCCGGTTTACCCCTGGTACAATGCCTTGATATTCTCGCAGCACAAACTGAAAATCAGACACTGGCCGGAGCTGTAAAGCAGATCAGTGGAGATATCCAGGGCGGTAGTACACTCGCCGATGCACTTGAAAAGCATAAGAAGGTCTTCAATAGTCTGTATGTTAATATGGTTTCTGCCGGTGAAGCATCGGGTAACCTTGATGGTGTTTTGAACAGATTGGCGGATTATCAGGAAAAAGCTGAAGCATTACGTCGCAAGATCAAAGGCGCAATGACTTATCCGGTGATTGTCCTTATTGTTGCCGTCGGCGCAACATTTGCCATGCTTACTTTTGTTGTACCAACGTTTGCCCAGATGTTTACGGACATGGGTGGTTCACTCCCTACCCCGACAAAAATAGTTATGGGGCTCTCAACATTTCTTCAACGCTACATTTTCCTGCTTATTCTGGCGGCAGGTGGTGCCGTATTTGCATTAATGTCTTATTATAAAACTGAAAACGGCCAGCTGAATATTGACGCATTTAAACTTAAGGTACCGGTATATGGTGATCTTGAACGAAAAAGTTCGATCGCCCGTTTTTCACAGACACTATCCACTCTTTTAACAAGCGGTGTAACAATTCTTGATGCTCTTGACATTACTGCAAAAACAGCCGGAAATAAAGTCCTCGAAAAAGGTATTTTCAGAACACTGGAGAAAATTTCCGGCGGTAATAATATTGCAGATCCGCTAAAAGAGACCGGCGTATTCCCTCCGATGGTTATACACATGATTGCCGTTGGTGAAAAAACCGGTGACCTCGCAGAAATGTTGAAAAAAATTGCTGTATTTTATGAAGAAGAAGTGAATGCGGCTGTTGAAGCGTTGACATCAGTAATTGAGCCTATCATGATCGTTGTCATGGGTGCAATCATCGGTGGTATTCTTATTGCCATGTACCTGCCAATGTTCGACATGATCGGAACCGTAAAATAAAATATGTAATCCGTATGGGCGAATCATTCGTCCATACGTTATTCGACCAAATTTTTTATATTTATTCATCGCCAAAACCACCCATACCACATAATTGAATTGAATTCAATCCATACCAAGGCGATATTCAGAATAGCTTACCACCGGTTTTCTCAATAGAAAATTGTGCATCTCGCTATTCTATTAGGGATATCAGTATTTGCCGTCATTCATCAACATACCACTATTCTAATGCACCTCATAATTGTATAACCATATATTTATCAATATATTAGCGATATTAATCAATTCCAATTGAACAATATAATGTATAACGTCATACTTTTCATATAGTTATAAAATTTGTTTGACAATACCACTGTTTTTTCTCATTTTTAATTAAAGGTTTTAAAATAAGTGCCGATAAGATAAATAGGTATAAAAGGAAAGGCAGGTGATGGATAATGCGTATAAATGCAGTATCCCAATCATACAGCGCAGAGCTGAGAAAGATTGAGAACGCTAAAAAAGTCGAAAAAGACCAGAAAACTGGTAAGACCGACAAATCAGAGTTCTCCGCTGGTGCAAAACGTCTGAGCGAAACCAAAGCACAGTTTCAGGCGATTGAAGCATCACTTTCTGTGCAGCCGGAAGTCCGTATGGAGAAAATAGCAGAGGTTCGTGAGAAGATCGAAAACGGGTATTACAATACTCCTGAGTTCCTTGAAAAACTTACCAACAAGTTGATGAACGAATTTGGATTTAAAGATCCCAACTCGAAATAGCGTGCACCACCCATAATAAAAAAAAAGAGGCAGATAAAAATCAGC